>JBCCLS010000233.1:0-5909 GCA_039026835.1 Bacteroidota bacterium
AACCATTTATACATATGAATGGACTGATTTTGACAAAATGAAATTTTCAACGTATCACTACTCAGAATTCAATCGCGACAGCACAATAGTTTACTCCCACAAAACCGTTTATGAATACGATGCTAATCATAATTTAATAAAAGATTTTATGTATGTAAACGATCCTAAAAATGAAGAGAATATTACTTATTATACATATGATGCTTCAAATCGGTTAATCGAAAAAAAAGATTTTAACAAGGGAGCCATAGATGCTAGAAATGAAGAATATGGAGAAGTAAGAGGACATATTGAGTATTTTTCAACCAAAATTAAATATGATAAAAAGGGAAGAATACAAGAAAAATATGCCTACTTTGAAGATCAATGCAATGTAATTGCAAATCACTTCACATTTAAATATTATTACAATGAAAATGATTTAATTGATCATGTTGACGCTACAAGAGAAGGCAAAACTTATTTTACAATCTGTTTTGAATATGCGTATCATTAATCACTTTCCCATAAAATCCCGCAAGGTATCATAGAACGCTTCCTGCGTAGGACGATCTTTCGGAACCTCCCGCAACGGTTCAACTTCTCTAAGACTTTCATGACAATCAGCTGGTAATTGTTGGTAGAGTTGTGTACCTTTAGTTTTCCAAGCAATCATTTCGTCACTGACTTGCTTGATGATTTTTGCAGGATTTCCAACCACCAAACTACGACTCGGAATGACCGTTTGTGCTTTCACAAATGCCATCGCACCAATGATAGATTCATCGCCAATTTCAGCATCGTCCATGATGACGGTGTTCATTCCTACCAAGACATTTCGCCCAATATTGGCTCCATGAATGATAGCTCCGTGACCGATATGTGCACTTTCTTTCAATACAATTGATTTGCCCGGAAACATGTGTACCGTACAGTTTTCTTGCACATTGACACCATCTTCCAAGATAATTTCGCCCCAATCGCCACGAATGGCTGCACCAGGTCCGATATAGCAATCTTTTCCAATAATGACGTTGCCTGTGACAACGGCTAGCGGATGGACAAAACTGCTTTCGTGTACGACGGGAATGTATCCTTTGAAACTATAGATCATTGGTATTGAGATATTAGTATTGAGTATTGAGACTTTATTTGTTGTAAAGGTAGTGGATTTTGTTGAAGTTTTGCTTTTGATTCGTCATTGCGAGACATTGTTGTGGCAATCTGTTGCTTCAAAGAACAGAGACGTTATACGATGATGAGATTGCTTCGTCGCTACGCTTCTCGCAATGACGAATCAAAGATTTTAGTAAAATCACTTGCTTTTATCATAGAAAACGAACTTACGTTTTGCAGTATTTTGTTGGATAAAAAATCTAAATACTCAATTCTCACTACTAATATCTCATCACTAACATCTAAAAACTCACACGGAACACCATATTCACTGTAGTCCCCAATCCGATGTCGGTTTGCGAAACAATTTGTTGGGTAGCATCACCTTCTATGCGAAATAATTTATCGATTTCGTTGTCTCGATTGTACAGATTGATCACCGAAATTCCCAAACGTACTTTGGTACTTTTTTCTTTGTGAAGATAAAAATCATACATGACACTAGCGTCTAAACGATGATACGAAGGCAGACGTTGGTTGTTTTGATCATCATAAATGATTTCAAATTCTGGGTTGCCGCTGTCATCTTGAAATTCTATAATTTCTGAACCTTGGGTAAATGGTTTTCCCGTTGCGTATTGCCAAGCAAACGCAAATTCAAATTTCTTGTAGTTTAATGTGCTTGAAAGTGATAGCACATGACGCTGATCAAAGTTACCAAAAAAGATTCCTTCTTGTAAGTCTGGAAAGCGGAAATCGTTCTGACTTAAAGAATATCCTAGCCAAAAACTCGCTTTTTTAATTCTTTTCTTTACTAATAGATCGACTCCATATAACGTGCTATTTCCAGAAATATAATCTTGCGCTAGCTGATTTGCCGTTCGGAAACCGCGTGTAAAAGAAGTCAATCCTTTGATGCGTTTGTAATAGCCTTCCACGTCTATTTTCCAACCGTTTTTTGAGAATTCAAATCCAGTTGTAAGTTGTCTGTTGGACAAAACTGGGACAGCATCCTGATCTGCCAACGCCCAAATTTCATTGTTCAATCCAAGTTCGTTGAATTCAAAAGTAAGCAACTGACTGATCGCTTGATTTCTCAATTCTGCGGAAGCTTTGGCTTTCCAAAACTCGTCAAAATTATACTCTGCATACAAACGTGGCTCTAGATAGATTTCATCAAAATCTGAAAAATAACTACTCCGCAATCCCGCACGAAGAAACCAATTTGTATTTGTAAAGTTATATTCTGTAAACGCACTGTGTACCGTTTGTTCGGTTCGCACAATTTCGTCCGCTGAAAAACCAGTACCAAATTCAATAATATCGTAGTTGACTTTGTAATTGGAAAAATCGTAGCCTAAAGTAAAGTTGTGTTCTTTTTTGGGGCGATAACTCACTTGGGCAATTCCACCAAAATCATTGATTGTATTTTCTTTTCGATAGGATTCAAAATCGACACCTGCGTTAAAATCACGAAAGACATTTTCCAAATTGTATTTAGAAAAATGAATTTTCACATCACTTTCCCATGTCTTTCCATAACGTCCATTCCACTGAAAACTAAAACCATTATTTTCCTGTTTTAATTGATCAGCAGAACCATCTCGTTCTACATTTTCACTAGCATGATTTAAATTGTTATTGATTAACAAAGTACTAAACGTGAGTTTGTGATTTTGGGTAGGCTGATAGATCATTTTGCCAAAAAAATCGGTAAAGTAAAATCGATTTTCAAGCACATTCAACTCGTCTTCTACACGAACATTGTTGATCTCCTCTATTTTAGTGTGTTGATACACGCGATTGCTTAAGGATTGAAAGGTAAATGAATCCCAAATATCTGTAAGTGATCTTCTTCCTGAAAGAATAATTCCCAGCTTATCTTTTATGATCGGAGCTTTTATAAAAGCATCTGCATTAATGGTTGTTGTACCAATTCCCCCAGAAAATTCATCCGGAACTTCGTTAAACGATTGCATGTCGATAATGCCTGCCACACGCGATCCGTATTTGGTACTTGCACCACTTTTAAAGACATCGACACGCTCGGTGATGTACGGATTGAACGGTGAAATCATTCCAAAAAAATGACCGCCGTGATACATCGTAATTCCATCAAATAATAATAAATTCTGATCGGGCGTTCCGCCACGAATGTGTAATAAGGTAGCAGATTCTGTGGGACTCGTAATGCCCGGAATACGTTGCAGACTTTGTAAAATGTCAGGTTCTACCAAACCCGCAAGTACGTTCAGTTTGTTTGGTTGCAGCGTAATGGCTTTGTTTGTTTTATTTTGATCGAATCCGGAAGTCACATACTCGGAAACAATCACCACTTCATCCAAATTGTACTGACGAACCTCTTCTGTAGCTACCGTTGTAAATTCGGTAATCACATAGTTTTCCGAATCAATTTCAATAATTTCAACTTGCTTTTTGGCTTCTATGATAGCGAGGAGTTGCGGTAAAGTCGCTTGTCCGTTGTATGAAATAAAAATCCCTTGAAGAATCGCAGTGTTGTATGAAAAACGCACTTGAAAACGCTGTTCCAAATCGCGAATTACATCGGCAAGCGGTACTTCTTGATATTGTATTTTCTGCTCTTGCGCGTTTGCTGTAAATACTAGCAAGCAAAAACAACACAATAGGATTTTTTTCATTAATGTGGGCTAATTTCTACTGTTTTTTCTTTTGTGATTGTATATGGAATCTTCATCGCAGCGAAGATAGTTTTCGCAGCTTTTGCTAAATTTTTATGTGTGAATCTTCCCGAAAAATTGACATTTTTCAAATGCTCTTTTCCTATCACTTTTATGTTGAATTGGCGTTCCAATTCCGCCACAACTTCTTTGATATTGATGTTATAGAAAGAACTTTCATTCGATAACCAATCTGGTTCCGCTTCAACAATGGTATACTTTTCCAATTTGCCTTTTTGAAAAACAACGGCTTTTCCTTTGGTCAAAATAACGGTTTCACTTTCTTTGAGTGCAACTTGCACTTTGCCTTCATAACATTGTACAATATATGTATCAACTCTGGAATTTACAGAAAATTGTGTTCCCAATACGGTTACATCTCCTTGATCGGACGTTACCGTAAACGTTTCGCCTTTTTGAACTTTAAAAAATGCTTCTCCTTGTAAACTGAGTTTTCGATCGTTTTTCCAGTTAAATTCAGTAAAGGTAATTTTAGAATCAGCATTCAGTCGAACTTCAGAATTATCAGGTAATTTGAATTCGGTTTGCTCCGCAATTTGCGTCTGATATACCGTTTCCTGAAACATGAATGTATAGCCAATAAACAACACAATACTAGCTGCCACGGCGTACAACCATTTCGGAATCAGTGGTTTTACTTTGGTAGGTTTGTCACTTATAATTTCTTCTTTAGATTCGTTTTGAATCTTGTTTTGGAAAGCCGCATAATTGGCTTCTAGGTCAGGTTCAGAAAAAGAAGCTGTATCGAGCGTATCTATGATTTTGGCATATTCCGCATACTCCTCAGATTTCTGAAATGTCACAAGTTCGGATTCGGTGAGTTCACCTGCCATCCAACGTGCTAAAAAGTTATCGTCATAGTTTTGTTGCATATGCTCTAAATTTTGGATTACACCATGATAACCGCTAAGTCGAAAAAAAACCTATGTTAGAGTTTATAATTTTTTATACTACTGCGCAATTGTATCAGTGCGCGTTGCATTCTGGTTTCCACGGACTTGACCGAAATTCCTAGGATTTCCGCGATTTCTTTGTACTTTTTTTTCTCAATTCTATTTAATAAAAAAACTTCGCGTTGTTTGTCCGAAAGTGCATTAATCGCATCCGTTAATTGTTGTTGAAATTCTTTTTCGCGTAATACAAAATCAGGATCTTCAATCTCCACATTGCGTTGTTTCACCTGCTTGTATTTGAGCACTACTTTTTGATGCTCATACATATTATAATACGCATTCTTAACTAAGGTAAATAAATAGGAAACTGCTTTTTCGGGTGCTACTTTGGCACAATTTTTCCAGAGTTTTACAAACGCATCTTGAGTTAAATCGTCTGCCTGCGCTTCATCTTTACATTTGATGTAAATAAAATTTCGAACCGTCGCGAATTGTTTTGTAAACACATTCTTAAAAACCTGTTCGTCACAAACGTTTGTAAAAAGTTCTGGCATTGCCGTTTTTTTGATTTATGTTGTAAATATAGTTTTTTTATAAGAACCTTCTTTTATAATTTAAATTTCTAAACCGTCAGATCGAGTGAATTTGCAGCGCAAATTTGTATCGAGATCTACTTGATTGCATACTTTAATCAACAGCTATTCATAGTACTTCTCGATACATTTTTTTCGTTCCTCAAAAAACACTCGAAGTGACGTTTGTTCAATGTATCAATTTGTGAATTTGAAAATGTATCAATTGATTTTTGATGTACGATTTACGATTTTTGATTTGAAAATATATCAATAATGATACGTCATTGCGCGGAAGCATGACAAAGCAATCTGCTACTTCAAATAATAGTTACGTTTTACGATAAACAGATCACCACGTCACTACGTTCCTCGTGATGACGTATCGAATGTTTTTAGATTCCAAAATAAAAAAAACGAAAAAACTTCTCTATGAAAAAGTCTAAACCCTAAAAGCGAAGCGATCTAGATTCTAGACTCCATCAAAAGCTCCACGAGATTCCTGCCTCCGCAGGAATGAAAAAAAAATCACGAGTGACATAGGGTAAAATAAACCATTCCTGTTTGTCTCATAAATCCAAGAATACACAATTAGGAGCAGACCCAAAAGTTTAACCATCGCACTCGCA
>JBCCLS010000234.1:0-5871 GCA_039026835.1 Bacteroidota bacterium
ATATTTTAATTGAAACGCTATGGTTTTGGATAGCCCTGATTGCAGTGGCATCCTTTTTTTGCGTTGATTTGAGGCAAAAAAAGATACAACGGAAAGCAGGAAATAGCTCCTTACATTCATACAGTAACCAAATCGTTTGGCGAAACGGCTACTTTTTTCCCGTCTACTAAAATGACCAAATCGTCTCCCTTTTCGAGTTCGAAAGAGGTGCCATTTTGTGTCACATTGATTTTGAGAATGTGTGTGCGATAGTTGACTTTGAACGAATACGCTTCCCACTGCTCTGGAATTCTTGGTTCAAAAGAAAGGATATCATTTTTCATGCGCATACCGCCAAAACCTTCTACAATACTCATCCACGTTCCTGCCATGGAAGTAATGTGCAATCCTTCCTCTACTTCTTTGTTGTAATCATCTAAATCGAGTCGTGATGTTCTGAGATAGAAGGTATACGCCATGTCCATTTTGTCGAGTTTTGCCGCCTGAATGCTGTGTACGCATGGCGAAAGCGAAGACTCGTGTACGGTAAATGGTTCGTAGAAGTTGAAGTGTTTTTCAAGTTCTTCCGTGGTAAAATGATCTTCAAAGAAGTAGAATCCTTGTAAAGTATCTGCTTGTTTGATATATGGTGAACGTAGGATGCGATCCCAACTCCATTTTTGATTGATTGGTCGTTGTGATGTTTCTAAATCGGCCACACTTACCAAATCTTTGTCTAAGAAACCATCTTGTTGCAAGTATACGCCGTATTGCTCACTGTATGGGAAATACATGTTTTCGGCAACTTCCATCCATGATGATATTTCTTGATCAGACAGACGAACTTTGTGCATTACGCGTTCGTAGTCTGTCGCATATTCCTGCTTTATTCTTTCAATTTGCTCTTTGGTATATTTGATACACCATTGTGCGATGTAGTTTGTATACCAATTGTTATTGACATTGTTTTCGTATTCGTTTGGTCCTGTAACTCCAAGAATGACATATTGGTTTTTAGTCGTAGAGAAACTTGCTCTTTGATGCCAGAAACGTGCAATTCCTATGAGTACTTCGAGTCCCATTTCTGGAATGTAGCTGTAGTCACCTGTGTAGCGCGTGTAGTTGTAAATGGCAAATGCAATGGCACCGTTTCGGTGAATTTCCTCAAAGGTGATTTCCCATTCGTTGTGGCATTCTTCTCCGTTCATGGTGACCATAGGATATAAGGCTGCTCCATTATTGAAACCGAGCTTTGCAGCATTTTCAATAGCTTTTTCCAAATGATTGTATCGGTATTGCAATAGGTTTCGTGCTACTTGCTGATCTTTGGTAGTCATATAGAAAGGAATGCAGTACGCTTCGGTATCCCAATACGTACTTCCTCCGTATTTTTCTCCTGTAAATCCTTTAGGTCCAATATTGAGTCGTGAATCTTTTCCTAAATAGGTTTGATTGAGTTGGAAGATATTGAAACGGATTCCTTGTTGTGCTTTTACATCACCTTCAATGGTGATATCTGCCATTTCCCAAATTTTTGCCCATGCTTCTTTTTGATTTTCAAGCAATTCGTTGAATCCAAGTGAAGTGGCTTCGTGCAATGCTTTTTTGGCAGCGGTGATTAATTCATTTTTGTCATGATTGGTACATACTGTGTAACCACCAAATTTATGAATCGTGTAAGTTTCGTTGGCTTTTACGGTTTGTGTATATTCAAATGAAACTTCTGTTGCTGTTTTAGAAGCATTGGCTGCTACTGTAAGCGCTTTGTTGTTGAGTGCCAATTCTGTATGCATGAAAGTACACGCATAGAAGTTTGTTTTGTGCGTTTTGGCAACTATAAATGCTTGATTTTGTTCTTCTTCCACCTGAAGTGTTTCCCAGAATTTTTCTTCCCAGTTGGCATCTTCATTTTTGATTCCTGCATCTAAATATGGTGTAAATGTGATGGTCGCCTCTGTGTTGATTGGAGTAACGCTGTAGGCAATAGCACCAACTTCGTCAATATCTAAACTCAAAAAGCGTTTGGACGCAATGGCTACTTGGATATCATTTTGCAATGTGGCAATAAATGTACGCTCGTACCAACCTTCTTTCATGTTGAGTTCACGTCGGAAATTGGATACTTTTTTACACGCATGTAAATCCAATACTTCATCATTGATAGTTACGTTGATGCCAATCCAACTTGGCGCATTGAGTACTTTGGCAAAGTATTCTGGATAGCCATTTTTCCACCATCCTACTTTGGTTTTGTCTGGATAATACACTCCAGCGATGTAACTTCCCTGAAACGTAGGTCCAGAGTAATATTCTTCAAAATTAGCTCGTTGTCCCATAGCGCCGTTTCCGATGCTGAAGAGACTTTCGGAAGATTTGACACTTTCGGTATCAAATCCTTCTTCGATGATCGACCAGTTGTCTGGTTGTATATAATTCTGATTCATTTCTTTATTAGATGTTAGATGTTAGAATTGAGACCGCTTCACTTTTAGACTCTATGCGAGAAACAATCTGATTCTAAGTTATCTATTTATTAATTCTTCTATAAAACTCGTTTGTATTTCGGTAAAATCTTTAAAAACATAATCTGCATGTCCAAGGTTTTCTTCGGAACCAATTCCGATGGAAACCATGCCGGCAGTATTTGCAGCAGTAACGCCTGCAACAGAGTCTTCAAATACAATACAGTTAGTTGGGGTGATGTGTAACTTTTCGGCAGCAATTAAAAATACTTCTGGATCTGGTTTGGCTTTGCTCACATCGTTGCCATCTACAATACCTTCAAATACTTCAGAAAGTCCTACTTTTTGTAGAATTTTGCGTGCATTTTTACTGGCAGAGCCCAGTGCAATTCCTTGCTGTGTTTCTTGTAAATAGTTTAGTGTTCGTGGGACGTCGGGAAGAATTTCTTCTGCGTCCATTTTTGCAATATGCGATAAGTAGTTTTCGTTTTTCTCCGTCATATATTGGGTAAACTCTTCATCAGACAGTGTTTTGTTGCCCCAGCCTAAAATAATTTCTAGAGAGCGCACTCTGCTGATGCCTTTGAGTTGTTCGTTTTGTTCTAGCGTGATGTCAAAACCTAGTTCATTGGCAAGGGCTTTCCAAGCTAGGTAATGGTATTTTGCAGTATCTACAATGACACCATCTAAATCAAATATAAATCCTTTCTTATTCATTCGTAATAGTTATGATTCTTCAGTTTGGTAACTAATAGCGTTTTTGTCTGTGATTAGGAAATTACAAAGTCCTGCAATAATTAAACTTATTCCGGCAAGTATCATCGCATTGATAGCACCTTCTCCAAAGAGTCCTGCAATAAAATTGATGCCTCCAACAGCTGCAATGATTTGAGGAATTACAATAAACATATTGAATATTCCCATAATTACGCCCATTTTTTTCGGATCTACAGAACTTGAGAGCATCGCGTATGGCATAGAGAGAATACTTCCCCACGCAAAACCAATGAGTACAAAGCTGACAATTAAATATTCAGGTGAAGGAACAAAGTACATAAACACAAATCCAATTCCGCCTAATATAAGAGAGCCCATGTGCACAAATTTTCTATTGATGCGTCTTCTAGAAGTGTAGACCACTAATATTAATGCAAAAAGCATGGAAGATAATCCATAAGTTCCCATGTACGAACCTACCAAGTTGGACGATTTTTGAAATTTGTCATTATTGACCCAATACCACACTTTTTGATCTTGAAAAGAATCAACGATCGACGCTAGATAGGTTGCTTTTTCTGTGGCATTTGTAATGTTGTAATAGGCAGTTTTGTGTTTTTCACCCAATGCAATATCCCTGACAAGCGTATCTTTTACAGCGTTTTCTACAAGTAAACTGTCTGTTTTTGCCAGTGTAAGAAATGCTTCTTTGTTATTCTTCTTAAAAGCATCGTCTTTGTCAATTGTAGCGTAAATTTCCTGTGTTGGATTTGGGGTATTGAATACATGCTCTGTCAACGCAGGATTTGCCATACTCCACATCGTAAAGAACGCAAACCAGCTAAAAAACTGAATTACACCCAAACGCTTCATGGTTGTTGGCATGCTGCCAATATTTTCCAGAATGTCAGGAATGAATCTGTTTTTCTGCTTTTTTTCTCTTTCGAATTCTTCCATATCTTCTGGAGGATATTCCGAAGTCGTAAAAATGGTATACAGAATACTGATTAAAAATACAAAGGCGCCAATGGCAAAAGCAACTTTTACAGACATCGGTACCACGCCACTAGCAGCAGCATCGCTGATACCAAGTTTAGAAATAAGCCAAGGTAAATTACTTGCAATCCAAGTACCAATACCAATAATAAGTGTTTGTACTACAAAACCATAGGAACGTTGTGATTTTGGAAGCTTATCCGCCACCAAGGCTCTAAATGGTTCCATGGATACATTGATAGAAGCATCTAAAATCCACAGGAATCCTGCGGCCATCCATAAGGCTGGCGAATGTGGCACAAAAAATAGTGCTAACGAACTTAAAATAGCTCCAATAAGAAAATAAGGTCTACGTCGTCCTAAACGTGGATGCCAAGTTCTGTCGCTAAGATATCCAATGATTGGTTGTACTATTAAACCTGTCAAAGGTGCGGCAATCCATAACATGGGGATGTCATCTTTAGAAGCACCAAGGGTTTGAAATATTCTGGACATGAATCCACCTTGCAAGGCAAATCCGAATTGAATTCCCAAGAAACCAAAACTCATGTTCCAAATTTCCCAGAAACTTAATTTACGCTTTTCCATTATCGTAATGTATTAATTAGTACTCTATACGATAAGCGCTTGCACTTATCAAAACTTACTTTTTGAGTGAGAGATAAAAATATAAGTCTTGATATTCAGGTTGTAAATATAATCGTTTTTTTGAAACAGCCGCTACGAATTTGCAAATCTGCGCGATTTTTCGTCAAAACTTTAACAATTTGCACATTGAAAATCACGAATTTACTGCGAAATATAGCTGTTCAATGATCTTTATTATGTTACATTGTAGTCTATTTATTTGGTCGTATCACGCTCTACAAGCGTGGTATTGATGACTTCGGTTTGGTATTTTTCCTCGTCTACCAATTCTTCCAATTTATCTATTAACATGGTGGCAGATTTTTTCCCCATTTCCAGTGCATGCTGACTAATTGTACTTAATGCAGGAATGGAATGTTTGGACAATACACCATCTGTAAAGGCGATGATCGACATTTCTTCAGGAATTTTGTATCCTTTTTGAATGGCAATCTTCATTGCTGAAATAGCGTACAATTCGTTCACCGCAAAAATTCCGTCAATCTCTTTTTCTTTATCAAATAAGGCAGAGATTTCTTTTTCTAAGGTTTCAATTTCTACATCTTTGTCTTTATGTTCTCCTGCTTTGATGATTAATGAGGCTTTTGGTTCAATTTTGTGCTCTTCCAAAGCTTCCAAATATCCTTGCGTTCGCAGCTTTCCTACATTTACATAATCTTTGGTAGTAATTAACGCAATATTTTTACAGCCACTCTCAATCAATTTGGCAACAGCTTTTTTAGAACCTTGTTTATCGTCTACCACAACTTTGTCACACGCAATTTCATTGACAACTCTATCAAACATTACAATTGGCATTCCCTGATTTATAGTTTCATAGAAATGGTGGTAATCCTGCAAGAGTAACGTTTCTTTGGCTACTGATAAAATAAACCCATCAATACTTCCATTGGCGAGCATTTCAATATTGATCACTTCTTTGTCAAAAGATTCGTTCGACAATCCGATAATTACATTATATCCTCTATTATTTGCTTCTTTTTCGATGCCACTAATCACTTTTGAGAAAAAATGATGTACGATTTCGGGAATGATCACACCAATGGTTTTGGTACGCTTATTTTTTAAA
>JBCCLS010000235.1:0-5868 GCA_039026835.1 Bacteroidota bacterium
ATTTTCATTATGATTGTCATTGTGCCACCACTATTCCGATCGGGTGTTGTGAGTATTTATGAATTTGTAGAAAGACGTTTCAGCAGTTCTACGCGACTCATTTTAAGTATCGTATTTCAAATCAGTCGTGCGTTGGGAACAGGCGTAATGGTCTACACAATTGCTATTATTTTGCAAGCAGTTTTAAATATTGATTTTGCATACACAATCTTGATTATCAGTGTAATTACCATCATTTATTCGTGGCAAGGCGGAATGAAAGCTGTGGTTTGGGGCGATGCTATTCAAATGATTATTCTCTTTGGCGGATTGGTCATTTGTCTGTATTATGGATGGAGTTTACTCAATGAAAATGGTGGATTACCTAATGGATTTGATCCAGAACGTTTGCAAGTAATTGATTTCAATTTGGGAATTGGGGAAGGCAATGAATATGGTATTTTGCCGATGATTCTCGGAGGATTCTTTCTCTATGTTTCCTATTACGGATGCGATCAAACGCAGGCACAACGTCTACTCTCAGGGAAAAATGAAAAAACAGTGCGCACATTGTTATTAGTGAATGGATTGTTTCGTTTTCCAGTCGTTTTAGTCTATTGTTTAATGGGATTGGTTATTGGAGGATTCATCACGATTGCACCTGACTTTTTACAAGAGATTGCAACAACTACGGAACAACATTTCCCAGAAGACTTTGCGCAAAACGGTATCAAAGCAGACTTAATGTTGCCTGTATTCATCCTAAAATATTTGCCACACGGTTTGATTGGAATTTTAATGGTAGGAATCCTATCAGCAGCGATGTCTTCTTTAAGTTCTACCATCAACTCACTTTCAGCAGTAACCGTAGAAGATTTTTTCAACAGAGGCGAAAAGAAATTAAGCAATAAAAAATACATGCTAACTTCTAAGCTAGCAGTCGTTTTTTGGGGAATTATGTGTATTGCAGCTGCGTTTCTATTTGGCGGAAGCAAAAGTGCTGTTATAGAAATCATCAATGCGATTGGTTCGGTATTTTATGGTCCAGTATTGGTCACCTTTTTGCTAGCGTTTTTCTCTAAAAAAGTCAATCATATTGGCATGAATACAGGAATCATTGTTGCCGTATTGATCAATCTCGTATTTTCCAAAACCATGCAGGAAATCTTTGGAATCGATTTAGGTTTTGAAGTCTTCTGGATTTGGCTCAATTTTACGGGTGTTATCATCGCTTTAGTCGTAGCATACACAGTGAGTTATTTCACCAAAAACACACACATAAAAACAGTAGAGAACTTTAATATCTCTGTCAAAAAAGCAGATTTCTTAACAAAAGAAGTCTACATATTGGTGGCATTTTTCTTTTTGATTTTAATCATAAGTTACTTTATGCCGACCCTCTTAACCTAGTTTTTATACCAGTTATAATTTGAAATTGCTGTAAAAGAAAATGATGATTTTTTCCTTTATTCGAGTTTCAAAAATCAAGCATAGCCTTAGCTACGGTTTCTTTTTGAAACTCGAATAAAGGAAAAAAGGGCATTTTATTACGGTAAGTTCAAGTTGTAAATGGTATTAATTCAAAAGTGCATGACAAAACAAAAGTTGTATACAGACGTTTTTACCTCAATATGCTTTGAAATTATTGATTAACAATGCTACAAACTTTTACTCGTAAGTGTTAATTATGAAAAGGGTAGTTATTATTTGTCATGCACTTGTTTTTTGGATTGAAAATTGAAAGATTGAAAAGCTCAAAACTAAACCACTCAAATACTAAAAATGTGAAAATAGTATTGGCTCCAGATAAATTTAAAGGTGCGTTGACAGGAAATGAATTCTGTGATGCGGCTACGGAAGCAATTCAACATGTGATCCCTTCGGCAGAAATTGTACGATTGCCTTTGGCAGATGGCGGCGATGGGACCATTGAAATTTTGACAGACCATTTGCAAGGCGAACTCATCAACATCACGGTAAGCGATCCTTTATTCAGACCGATAGAGGCCTCGTATTTATGGTTGGAAGCTAAAAAAACTGCCTTTATTGAAATGGCAGAAGCGTCTGGGATGAAATTACTGGAGACGAAAGATCAAAACTGTCGCAAAACCACTACGTTCGGGACAGGAGAGATGATTCTCAAAGCCCTAGAAAAAGGAGCAGAAACCATCATTTTAGGCATTGGCGGAAGCGCTACCAATGATTGTGGCATCGGAATGGCAACAGCCTTAGGATATGACTTTTTAGACAGAAACAGACAAATAATTACTCCTATTGGTGAAAATTTAAGTCAGATTCATCACATAGAAACTAGCAACGTACATCCAAAATTGGCAACTACAAACTTTCAAATTGCTTGCGATGTGACGAATCCGTTGTATGGAGAACATGGTGCTGCGCATGTCTACGGACCGCAAAAAGGAGCTTCTAAAAGTGACGTACAGCTCCTAGATCAAGGATTGCGAAATATTGCCGATATCATAGAAAAACAATTCAATATTGATCTCCAAAATATTGAAGGAAGTGGAGCTGCAGGTGGCATGGGCGCAGGCACAACTGTATTTTTAAAAGGAAAATTAACTTCTGGCATTGAACTCGTTAAAAACCTACTCGATTTCGATCAACATATACAAAATGCTGATTGGATTATTACTGGAGAAGGAAAATTGGACAACCAAACCTTTTCAGGCAAAACCATCACAGGCGTGATTGAATCTGCACAAAAACAAAACATTCCCGTAGCGGTATTCTGCGGTGCGACTGACTTAAGCATTGCTGAACAAGAAGCACTAGGTGTGAGTTATGTAAATGCGATTACCAAAGGAGCTTCAAGTTTAGAACATGCTATGAAGCACAGCTATGAGAATTTGAAATATGCAGTGTATAACTTTATAAAAGCCTTGCAGTCAAAATTATAAAATCACATACCTTTCCTTGTCAATTCCTGAATAGAAGCCAACAACTCTCGAATTTGGGTTACTTCTTGCAGAATCATTTGAACCGTTTGTAATTCTTGCTTAAATGCAGGATCAATGACTTTTTTGCCTGCTTCGTATTCGCGATTGCGTTTGTATTCCAAGCGTTGCCAGTAGGCGTTCAGTTGCATGTACGCCTTCGCCGTTGAAGTTGGTATATTTTCTTTTTGTAAAATAGTGTCAAATTCTGCCGCTAACGCTGAACACACGTTTTTGAGAATTGGATGCAGTGTTGGAATGTCGTGTTCTTTCAAATAATTTCCCAAACTTGTCATTGCAGCGACCAACGAATGATTCACTTTTACCAACTCATATACAAGTTGAGCATCTTTTTGTTTGGATATTGGATCTTTCTTGTAGCGTTGAAAGTTTGCGTTGAGGTTGCTACTTTCTAAAAATGCTGCTTTCCGTTTCAAACGATACTGCGTATCATCTTTTGTATCAGAAAGGTAAAAAGCCAGTATTTCTTGTAGAAACGATTGGTTTGCAGACATAGCAGTCACCACATTTTTCTGAAACGATTTAAATTCCCAAAAAGGAACAATCGCATATGCTACCACTACAGAAACCAACGCGCCTAAAATAGTATCAATGAAACGATATTGAATGACAGTGTATAAATTAGGATCGAGTAGGGCAAAGGCAAAAATCACGCTAATGGTGATGGCAAATGAGGCAGCAGTGTAATTTCGTTCCAACAATGAAAAAGAAAAAATCATCCCCAAGGCTGCTAACATCACAAAAAATACAATCGAAGTAGCGAGTTGAATGAGCAACAATGCTAGCAAAACACCCATAGCAGTTCCTACAACACGCTTCACAGAGCGTTGTAGCGTAATGCCAAAACTCAAACGTAAGATCAACAAAATGGTCAACATAATCCAATAAATACGTTCCACATCTAACAAAACACCGACAACATATCCCAAAATCAAGGCAATTGTCATACGCACAGCTTGTCGAAATACAGGCGATTGCATTCTAAAATGCGAGGTAATTTTAGTAAAATGATATTTTTCTTGCTGTAAAAATTGTGCTTGTTGGGTTTCGGTCAAAGCCAGTTTTGTAGGCACAAATATCTTTTCTGTCATAGCTTCCATTGCCGTGAGATGCTTTCGTTGCAATCTGTAATAATCGAGTAAGTTACTCATGAGTAATACGCCTTCTCGTGCTTTGGGCAAGCCTACATCACTTAAAAATTCTTCAATAGTTTTTTCTGCTTTTGTGAAATCAATTGTGCAAGGTTGTATGGGATTGATGTTAAAACTTCTCAATTCTTGCGCAATACAAATCACTCGGTTGGATATTTTTTCTGCCAATTCCAAAAATGGTTGAAACGTAGCTGCTGTTACATTGGGAAGCGATCGTATTTTTGCCAAATTTGCTGGATTTGCCACCGCCAACTCCATAAAATCAATCAATTCCATCAACAAAAACATTTGCTGATTGCGCGTACTTTTTACATCCTGAATTTTTGTGTCAGACAAAATTAAACTACGGAGTTTTTCCTGTTTTTCAATAATGGCAACTTGTAAATTCAGCAATTTCAGATTTACTTCTTTTTGAAAATTACTCTGTTTTGCGAGAACGATTCGGTATTGTAAATAATCAGCAGTAAGTTTTGCTAATTCGCCTAACTGCTCTTTGATTTGTCGTTTTCGAGTCAGAAAATGATAAGTCGTAGTCATGCAGGTATACAACAAACCGCCTGCTATAATTGTTGCTGTATACGAAAGCAATGCTTCACCTTCATACACTCTAATCAAACTTAAGACCATTCCCAAAGCGACAGAAAAGGCAAAAATTTCCGCTCGTTGTCCAAATGCAGCAAGCATGTACAACAGCCACGTAAGCAATGCAATAAAACACAACGTCAACGGCAAGGAAAATTGCAACAGATTGATGATAAGAACCACAAATCCACTCAAAATGGTACTCAATACCAACGCCCATGTACGATATATGGCGCTTCCTTGAACATCATTAAACGAAACAATTAAAATACCAATACAGGTTCCTGCGATGTAGTCATCATATCCTAAAAAATATAGTATACTTCCTGTACTCAGCATAAGTGCTGTCATAGCTACGGCGCGTAGAAAATCATGACTCCTAAAGAATCGGAAAGCAGTATGCAGGTATGCTGAAATCATGCAATCAAAAATACACAACCTAGATGAATTATGTAAACTCGGTAGTAAAGTCTTCAAAAAAAATAACACAAATCATTGAGATATTAGTATGTTTGTGTGTGGCGGTTTTTAGCTGCTTCCAACCAAAACCAATTTAACAAATGACCGGATTACTCTATTTTGTAGGCTTTACCGCATTGGTAGCCATCATTTCCTATCTTGCTACGCGTTCCACAGATGAAACTTCTTCCGAAGGTTATTTTTTGGGTGGACGAAGTCTCACAGGCATTGTCATTGCAGGTTCGTTGCTCTTAACCAATCTTTCTACAGAACAAATTGTCGGATTAAATGGTTCTGCCTACGAACACGGAATTCTGGTGATGGCGTGGGAAACCTTAGCAGCAATTGCCATGGTTATTACAGCACTGTTTCTGTTGCCAAGATATTTGAAAGGCGGCATTACTACCATTCCCACATTTTTAGAACGCCGTTACAATAAGACGACCAAAGCCATTACCTCAGGTTTGTTTTTGTCAGGATATGTAGTGGTTTTATTGCCCATTGTTTTGTATTCGGGTGCAGTAGCTCTCAATGGTATGTTTGATGTTCCGTCATTATTGGGCGTTTCTGAAACTGTAGCTTTGTGGTTTTCTGTCTTTGCGATCGGAATTGTAGGTGCTATTTATGCAATTTTTGGAGGATTAAAAGCAGTAGCTGTTTCTGATACTATAAACGCTGTAGGTTTATTAATTGGTGGATTGATGATTCCGTATTTTGGATTG
>JBCCLS010000236.1:0-5841 GCA_039026835.1 Bacteroidota bacterium
GAAGGTGGAACAGGAGAAGCAAAAGCGGCAGGAAACTATGCTGCGGCAATTCGTCCTACAGAAATCGCGAAATCCAAAGGGTTTGACCAAGTATTGTGGTTGGATGCGCACGAATTTGAATACATTCAGGAAGTAGGAACGATGAACATTTTTTTCAAAATCAACGGGAAATTCATCACGCCAAGCTTGGATGGCGCTATTTTGGACGGCATTACGCGCAAAAGTGTCATCACTATTTTGGAAGATAATGGATATGAAGTGGAACAACGTCCCATCAAGCTTTCGGAGATTATTGAAGCCTCTCAAAACGGAAGTCTCGAAGAAGCCTTTGGAACAGGAACGGCCGTCGGCATTGCTATGATTCAAGCCATCGGATACAAAGACATGGAAATTCATGTTTCTGACGAAAGTCCAGTAGGGCAACTCGTTATGGACACCATCAACGGAATGCGCTCAGGTAAAATAGCAGACATTCACAACTGGATGGTTGGTGTTGGTTAGTACTGAGTATGGAGAAGTTAGTATTGAGATTTATCAAATATCAATTCGAGTTAATTCGAGAACAGTCTGAAACAAGCAATACTAAATTAGTTAGTAATACTCAACCCGGTATCACATAAAAAAAGAAATACCAAACGTCACTTTGAATGTCCTGAACTCTTGTGCTGAACTTGATTCAGTATGATTCAGGATCTATCGAAAAGAACTTTGAAAATAAATGGACATATAGAATTTGAGAAATTAGTTTTGAAAGATGCTCACTACTCACTACTAATATCTCACTACTAAACAAAACATGAACAAAAAAATACTAGAAAAAGGATTTTCATTACTCTGTACTGCCAAAGCCATGGCAACATTATACGAAGACAACTTTAAGCAAGTTTCCAAATATGTACATGCAACCTCACGTGGACACGAAGCCATACAATGTGCGATTGGAATGCAATTAGTGCCTCAAGATTATGCCTTTCCTTACTATCGCGACGATGCAATGTTGCTTTCTATCGGAATGCGTCCGTATGATTTAATGTTGCAATTACTTGCCAAAAAAGCAGATCCGTTTTCTGGTGGACGTACGTATTACTCACATCCAAGTTTGCGAGATGCGGATAAACCTAAAATTCCACATCAATCCTCGGCGACAGGAATGCAAACCATTCCAGCGACTGGCGTTGCCATGGGAATGAAATACAAAGAAATTCAAGGCATTGAAGACCAAGCTGCCAAAGATTCTCCTTTTGACGATACGCGTGATTTACATCCGATTACAGTATGTTCCTTGGGAGATGCATCAGTGACGGAAGGAGAAATCGCAGAAGCCTTTCAAATGGCAGCTTTAAAACAATTGCCAATTTTATACTTAGTACAGGACAATGGTTGGGATATTTCAGCAAATGCCGAAGAAACTAGAGCACAAAATGCTGCTGAATATGCAGAAGGTTTCAAAGGATTGGATGCCGTTTCTATTGATGGTGCTAATTTTATAGAAAGCTATGAAACACTCGAAAAAGTCATAAAAACCATTCGTGACGAACGTCGCCCAATCTTAGTGCATGCCAAAGTTCCTTTGCTCAATCATCATACATCTGGTGTGCGAATGGAATGGTATCGTGACGATTTGGAAGAAGCGCGTTCAAGAGATCCGTATCCAGTTTTAAAACAACAATTACTAGAGCACGGTTTCTCAAAAAAAGAAGTTGAAAAAATAGAAGCTGACGCCATTGCACATGTACAAGCGGACTTTGAAGAAGCTTTGCTTGCAGAAGATCCGTCTCCAGCAGATTTATTTACACATGATTTTGCACCAACTACAGTTACTAGTGAAATAGGAGAACGAAGTCCTGAGCGAGAAGAAAAAGTGGTAATGGTTGACTGTGCACTATTTGCGGTGGAAGAACTCATGCGAAAGCATAAAGAATGCCTACTCTATGGTCAAGATGTTGGTGGACGTTTGGGCGGCGTGTTTCGTGAAGCCGCTACCTTAGCACAAAAATTTGGGGACGATCGTGTATTCAATACGCCAATTCAGGAAGCGTTTATCGTAGGTTCTACTGTTGGGATGAGTGCGGTAGGATTAAAACCTATTGTGGAGGTTCAATTTGCAGATTATATTTGGCCAGGACTCAATCAATTATTTACTGAGGTGAGTCGTTCCTGTTATTTGACCAATGGAAAATGGCCTGTTTCCATGATTTTGCGTGTGCCAATTGGTGCGTATGGAAGTGGCGGACCGTATCATTCGTCTTCGGTAGAATCTGTATTAACCAACATTCGCGGCATCAAGATTGCGTATCCAAGCAACGGAGCCGATTTAAAAGGATTGATGAAAGCTGCTTACTACGATCCAAATCCAGTAGTCATTTTAGAGCACAAAGGATTGTATTGGTCAAAAGTGCCGGGAACCAAAGGCGCGACGTCTGTTGAACCTGCGGAAGACTATATGTTGCCTTTTGGAAAAGCAAATGTATTACAAGAAATCTGGAAGCAAGACAACAAAGAAACGATAACTGTTATTACCTACGGAATGGGAACACATTGGGCAATGAATGCTTCCGAAGGACAACGCGAACACATCGAAATAATAGATTTACGTACACTCTTTCCGCTGGATGAAGAAACTATTATTGAATCGGTTCAAAAAACAGGAAAGTGTTTGGTGGTTACGGAAGAACCTGTCAATAATTCCTTTGCACGTTCCATTGCTGGAATGATTCAAGAGAAATGTTTCAAATACTTAGATGCGCCAGTCATGGTGATTGGTTCGGAAAATATGCCTGCCATTCCGCTCAACAGTACATTGGAGCAAACGATGATTCCATCTACAGAAAAAGTAAAAGCAAAAATTGAGGAATTGATGCAGTATTAATGTACCGATGTACTATGTTAATTTGGTAATGCGCCTAAAATTTTATTTAGCTTTCTGAGAAGTCACTATAGACGTCATTCTGAACTTGATACTGAAATGAATGCAGCACAGGTTTCAGAATCTCATTGTACTTTTTTTTAAATTCTTGTGGGAAACCGAACTTGATTTAGTTTGATGAACTTTCTATTTTTTAGATAGCTTCTTTGCAGTAAAATCTGTATATTTGAGTTCCACTCTTCATTTTTTAGAACAAAATCGTATGAACTATTTAAACAAACTAGGAATAGTAATCCTGTTATTACTATTGCTCACCTCGTGCACCTCTAAGAAAAAAGAGATTTATTTTTATCATTGGAACACCAATTTTCAGCTGAGTGCCACAAAACAAGCACTCTTAGATACGCTGAAAAGTGACAAAATCTACACCAAATTTTTTGATGTTACCTACGTAGGAGGCGGAGAATCACTGCCGAAGGCAACCCTTCAAATAGAAGACAAAGAAATACTCGGGACAAAGGAACTCGTTCCTGTAGTGTATATTACCAATGAGGTTTTTAAAAACATGAAAAATTCCACAGAGGTGGAACAACTCGCCAGAAACATTAGCGACAAGATTGGAAGATTGCTTGCATTTTATGAGTTAAAAGTGAATGAACTACAGTTTGATTGTGACTGGTCCATGGCAACGCGCGCGAACTATTTTTTGTTTTTAGAAGCCATTAAACAACAGGCATCGTATGCAGAAATAGGGAACCCGAAACTATCAGCAACCATACGATTGCATCAGGTAAAGTACAAAGAGAAAACAGGAATTCCTCCTGTAGATCGTGGCGTGATTATGTTTTATAATGTCGGAGAAGTAACGTCTTTAGAGGAAACCAATTCAATTTTGAATTTAAAAACCGTTGATACCTATGTATCTTTTTTGGCAGAATATCCATTAGATTATGATATTGCAGTTCCTTTATTTTCCTGGGCCGTTGTTTTTAATCAAGGGAAACTAAGACAATTGATTACAAAGATGGATCTGGCTTCCTTACAACAACTCCAAAAAGAAGGGAATTATTACAACGCAGACGAAGGTGGAGTTTATGTCGGAGATTCCTATTTGTATGAGGACGATAAAGTACGCTATGAGACAGTAGATGCAGAAAGTTTAGCAGCACTCGCGTCACGTATTAAAAAGTATGCAGCACAAGACTTTAACTTGATTTACTATCACATCAATTCTAAGGTGTCGGATAATTTTTCTGCTAAAGATATTCAACAACTAAGCGATAAATTTTAAGCGTATGAAAACAACAGTATCTACAACTACAGTCCTGAAAAAAATCGCTTTCTTCGTAACGTTATTTCCTGTGCTCTTGAATGCAAATATGTATAGATATAGCTTTTGTGGTTATGATCTTGATGAAGGTACTCGAAGTATTTTATTGTTAGATCAAACGTTAATTTCCGATCCGTCGTTGTATCCCTTTTTAAATTGTACGGAGATTAGTTTTTGTAATCCTTTTGGGAATGCGCCTGCCATTGAAGATGATTATTCTAATTTAAAAGAATGGGAACGCTATTTTAATGGCAAGTTGACTACAGAAGCAATTGTGAATGGGTTTTATCGTACTACTTTTTTAGATTTTGATCAATTTAAGAAAGATCATACTTTAAAAAATTATGTACCAAAAACGGAGTTAGAGCGTTTCATTTTGGCGTCTCCCAATACAAAAGAGTTGCTGCCGTATTTTTGGTTTGCTAAAAAATGTGAACTGATTTACCAAGGCCAATATCAACTGGAATATTCTTGGTATCAGGGCGAAAGTATTGCCAAAAGCAACGAAGATTTTCAGCAAATGTACCAAGAAGCGATTGCATTATACAACAGTACAAACGATGCCTTCTTAAAAAACAGAATCGGATTTCAAATTGTGCGTTTGGCATTTGAATTGGGTGTTTCCGAACCAACGGAACATGTATTTAATACGTACATGAAGTACGATGAAAGCTCAAAATATATTTATTACAAAGCCATGGAGCGCAATGCAACGATGTTGTACAGACGTGGAAAGAAAGTAGAAAGTCTGGAGCAATTTCGTCAGGTATTTGAAAATCTTCAAGACCGGAAAGATGATGTATTTTTAAGTTTACAGCGTTTGCCTATGGGCGAATTGGATTTGAGTCAGCATCCGCAAGAAAAAGAATTTTTGCATTTTTCGTACGGATTTCGAGGAAATCACATTGCAGCGTTAAAAGAGATACTTGCCATCAATCCAAATTCAACCTATGCAGAAGTGTTGGCCATGCGCTATTTTGATTCGCTGCACGCAATCTCTTTTGGAGACACATTACTCAATGATGAAGGCGAATCGATGTTCACCAATATGGAACAGGCAGTGGAAATTGTAGACAATCAACTCGGCAATGTAGTTGTAAAAAATAAAGAGTTGTGGTTTCTTTTTAAAGGAATCATAGAAATTGCCTATAAAGATTACGAAGCAGCAACACGTATGTTTACCAAAAAATATACAAACCAAGCATACAAAAGTCAAGCAGATATTTTAGTGTATGCGACCAAAGTTGCACAACTACAGGAGTTCGATCGCAACGCGATGAATCAGCTGTTTTTAGAATTGAAAAGAGATAAAAATTTATACAGCAATCACGGTGTACGTGGATTTTATTTTCAAAAAATGTCACAGCTGTATGCCAATAGCGATCAAACTATTATTAGTGTGTTTCTGACCTATCAACCCAGACATTATTCAGAAAATAAAGTTGAAGAGGATAATCAGCTTTCATCAGATTTATATCCAAATTACTTCTTTTATGAGAAATATAAATATTTAAAAGAAGAAGAGTTATTAACGCTCAAAGCACTTATTACAGCTCCGACAAAAACCAAATTAGAGCAATTTATTGTGAGTCTTCTGCCAAAAGACCCAACAGATTTTGTCAATGAAATGTTAGGAACCTATTAC
>JBCCLS010000237.1:0-5840 GCA_039026835.1 Bacteroidota bacterium
GTGAAGTTGTTCTGTTACTATCGTGTTCCACACTCACAGAAAGTTGCAAATGTTGGATTTGAGCCACAACCATCTGTATCAGGTCCTGGACAAATAATTACACTTTCAATTCTGCAAGCTTGTGAGTCAAAACCTCCTGTAGTGCTCAACTTTTCAAGATTAGAAATTGACTTTTTTCCTAATTGCAGATTTTTTAAACTTTTCTTTTTCATAATAATTAATTTTAATGGTTTAATGTTTACCACAAAATTAAATGATATTTAAAACAAGGAAGTACAGTTTTTTCTTAATTAACTTAAAATTAGCAACATACATACAGTTTTGTTAAAAAATCACAAAGGAAATATGGAACTTGTTGCATGGCTTTTTAAAATAGAATTTTTGGGTTTTTTCGCTGTAATTGATCAATCTTCGCGTGTAGATTGACAAGAAATTTTTGATGCTGTGTAGAATCTGGATTGAACGGTTTGTGCGCCAATCCTTTTTGAATGCTATCAATTTCTGTCATGGTGTGTTCACTTTCGTGAGAAATCCACGCGTTTTGAAATTTCTCCCAAATATAATTCACAGCCAATGCATTGGGATGTATCATGTCAGCTTCGTAAAAACGGTAATCGCGCAATTCATCCATCATCAATTCATACGAAGGAAAGTAATGTACCAAATGTCGTGGCGATAAATGTTGGTGAATTCCTGCCAACAAATGTGCTTTGCTCCTTTGATTTTCCACAAAACCATCTTTCAAATGTCGTACGGGAGAAACCGTAAAAAGCAATGTCAATTTCGGATTGAAATCTTTCAGTAAGGCAATACAATTTTCAATACTAGCGGCGACTTCATCTACAGTTAATAACGCTTTCAAAAATTGCTTTTGAGGCACTTTGTGACAATTCGCTACCAAAGTGTCGGTTTCTATGTGACGATACGTCCAAGCTGTTCCCAGCGTAATGATAAGATGCGACGCTTCCTGCAATTTGGTATGTGTGTGTTGAATGCTGTTGTTCAAGTTTTCCAACAGTTCATTTTTGTCGGTGCGACTCATGGAAGAATGCGCTTCAAAGCAATGCCAAAGCTCATTTAGAAAGAAGATATCATCGTCCGTATACATTTCCTGATTGATGGCTTTTAACAGTAGATTTTCAATCGCTTTTGGGTGAAACAAGATTCCCAATGGATTTTGAAACGTATTGAATTTGTAATATGCTAGCTTTTTTCCAATATGCTCCGAAAAGCACGAACCCAATAAACATACACTGGAATTGTAGTCTATTGGGTTGTACGGTTCTTTTACAAACGGAATGTGAGTTTGTAATAGCATATAATTTATTGTTTTTCTTTGGCTTCTGCGGCTCTTTTGGCGATGTGATACATCAAATTTACACGGTTTTTCATGCCTTGGGTAAATCCGACAAGTTCTTTGCTGTCATAGGTGACACCTTTTATTTTTTCAAGTTTCAAAATAGCGTCACTTGTAGCACGGTCTAGTTTTCCTTTTTCTACAATGTCATAGGGATTTAAAATCTCCAAATACACCAATTTATCTTGAAAATCTGTCACAACTTTGGTTGTTGGCTTTTCCAACTTGTACCATTTTCCTTTTTTATTAGGCATGACACACCAAATGTAGACATCTTCTTCTTTTTCTTTTTTTTCAGTTTCTTCTTGTGCCATCATTGGAATTGCAAACAGCAATGCCAACACAGCGATATACATTTTTTTCATTAGGCTATTAATATATGTTTATGTTTAGTGAAGTGATGGACACCTTTCGGTAGAAGATATCCAAACCACTTTACTGCAATATAAGTCACTTTCTGTTAAAAATTCTCACTGCGCTTGTGAAAAAAGATGAACTGCGTTTTTAAACGATTATTTTACATATTCGCGTACGCGTTCTAGCACTTTTGGAATGCCGCCTGGATTTTTTCCGCCAGCCGTTGCAAAAAAGGCTTGTCCGCCGCCGCCGCCGTGAATCAATTTTCCAAGCTCGCGTACTACTTTTCCAGCATCATATCCACGCTCAGCTGCCAATTCTTTCGAAATATAACAGGTTAACATGGCTTTGTTTTCAGTTGCCGTCGCAAAGAACAAGAATAGATTTTTCATTTCGCCACCAAGCTCAAACACTAGATTTTTAATGCCGTTTTGATCTAAATCTACTTTTCTTGCCAAAAACTGCACACCGTCAATATCTTCCAACGCTTGCTTCAACTCACCTTTTAGGTTTTTTGCTTTGTCTTTGAGTAAATTTTCAATCTGTTTTTTCAGCTTTGCATTCTCGTCTTTCAAATCCGTCACTGCTTTTACCGCATCTTTCGGATTGTTCAACATGTCTTTGATTTCGTAATATGCGCGGTTATTTTCAAAATAAAATTCCTTAGTCGCATCGTAGGTAATTGCTTCAATTCTACGAATTCCCGCAGCAACAGCTCCTTCCGATTTGATTTTGAAATGCCAAATATCGGCCGTGTTTTCTACATGCGTTCCTCCACACAATTCAATGGATTGTCCAAAACGGATAGAACGTACTGTATCGCCGTATTTTTCGCCAAATAATGCCATTGCGCCTTCTGACATTGCTTCTGACAATGGTTGATTGCGCTTTTCCACTAAAGGCAATTTCCCTTCAATTCGTGCATTGACAAAATCTTCCACATCGCGTAATTCTTCCACAGATAACTTCGCAAAGTGCGAGAAATCAAAACGTAAATATTTTGAGTGTACAGCTGAACCTTTTTGTTCTACATGTGTTCCCAAAACTTCGCGCAATGCTTGGTGCAGTAAGTGTGTCGCTGTATGATTGGACGATGTACGCGTTCGTTGCTTTTCATCCACAACTGCTTTGAAAGTTGCATCCAGTTTTTTCGGCAATGTCTTTGCGATGTGAACAATAAGATTGTTTTCTTTTTTTGTGTCTACAATATACACAACGTCATTATCACGCGTCTGCAAATAGCCTTTATCCCCAACTTGTCCACCACCTTCTGCATAAAAAGGTGTCAAATTGAACACTAATTGATACTGTATGCCTTCTTTTTTGGTTTCTATTTTACGATACTTTACAAGCTTTACATCAACTTCTAGAGTATCGTATCCTACAAATTCTTCCTCTTCATCTTCTATTAAAACTACCCAATCATCCGTTTGAATGGCAGTTGCTTCACGTCCGTCTTCTTGCTGCTTTTTAAGTGCATTGTCGAATTCTTCCTGATTATAGGTTAAATTATTCTCTTTTAGAATCAACTCCGTTAAATCTTCAGGAAAACCGTATGTATCTTTCAGTTCAAATACTTTTTTTCCAGAAACTTCGGTGCCGTTTACATTTTTTATCACACGATCTAACAAAATCAAACCTTGCTCTAGCGTACGCAAAAACGAAGCTTCTTCTTCTTTTATTACATTTTGAATGAGTTGTTTTTGTTCTTTGATTTCAGGGAATGCTTTCCCCATCTTTTTATTTAAAACCTCAACCAAACGGAAGATGAACGGCTCTTTTTTGTTTAAGAAAGTGAACCCATATCGAACGGCTCTACGCAGAATTCTACGAATTACATATCCCGCAGTATTGTTACTTGGCAATTGTCCGTCGGCAATAGAAAAAGCAACTGCACGCACATGATCCGCGATAACGCGAATGGCTACGTCTGTTTTTTCATCTTTTCCATACTCAGTACTCGTGATAGTTTCAATTTCTCGAATTAACGGTGTAAACACATCTGTATCGTAATTCGATTTTACATCTTGTAATACCATACACAAACGCTCAAATCCCATTCCAGTATCTACATGTTTTTCGGGTAATTTCTCTAAAGATTTGTCTGCTTTTCGATTGTATTGCATGAATACCAAATTCCAAATTTCCACTACTTGCGGATGGTCCATATTGACCAATTCAGCTCCTGGGATTTTTGCTTTTTCTTCGGCAGAACGAATATCAACGTGAATTTCTGAACACGGGCCACACGGTCCTTGGCTTCCCATTTCCCAGAAATTGTCTTTTTTATTCCCCATCAAAATGCGCTCTTCCGGAACAAATTTCTTCCACAAATCATACGCTTCCTGATCTAGTTGCAAACCATCTTCATCACTTCCTTCAAACACAGTCACGTACAAAATATCTTTATCGATTTTGTAAACTTCGGTCAACAATTCCCAAGCCCAAGCAATGGCTTCTTTCTTAAAATAATCGCCAAAACTCCAATTCCCTAACATCTCAAACATCGTGTGATGATAGGTATCATACCCAACTTCTTCCAAGTCGTTGTGTTTTCCGCTTACGCGTAAACATTTTTGAGTGTCAGCAATACGATTGCTTTTTGGCGTTCCATTTCCTAAGAAATATTCCTTAAAAGGTGCCATTCCAGAGTTAATAAACATCAAGGTAGGATCATTTTTCATGACCATGGGCGCAGACGGCACAATTTGATGTGTTTTAGATTTAAAAAATTCTAAAAACTTCGCTCTAATATCCTGAGATTTCATTTCTTTTTTTTATTGTTAAGCAATGATTACATGTGATTCGCCGTTCATTTTTTTATTAAAATGAGAACGTTTTGAGCATGCACGATTCATTGCGTATTCCTTTATATTTAGTTCGTCAGTTGCCTCTTTGTAACTATTAAAATTATCTTAAGCTGCTTTGAAATTTCTAAAAACTGTAAAACTATAGTTATATTTGTATGTTGTACTTGCTTCTCATGCGTTATTTTTCATGAAAAGTTGTACAAAAATAGAATAATTTAAGAAATGAGTAAGGTAAAATATTATTACGATTCAGAAACATTGTCATATCGACAGATTGAAACCAAACGCGGACGCAAAATTGGCATCATTCTTTTGTTTGTAGCGGCAGTAATGCTCTGTTCTTTTTTATTTATTACGATCATCTTTAACACTGCATTGGAAACGCCTAAGGAAAAGATATTGAAGCGCGAATTGGCACAGATGCAACTGCAATATGAAATGCTCAATAAGAAGATGGCACAAGCACAAGACGTTTTGAAAAATTTGGAAGAACGCGACGATAATATTTACCGTTTGTATTTTGAAGCAAATCCGATTCCTGAAGAACAACGCAAAGCAGGATTTGGTGGTGTCAACCGATATGAAGAATTGTATAATTATGACAATGCTGATTTGTTAGTTTCTTCTACCAAAGAGTTGGAAAAATTACAAAAACGTTTAATCGTACATTCAAAATCCTTAGATGAAATTACCAAGCTCGCAAAAGACAAAGAAAAGTTTTTGGCGTCAATTCCTGCCATACAACCTGTAAATAATGAAGATTTAACGCGCATGGCATCTGGGTTTGGTTTCCGAAGTGATCCGTTTACCAAAGTGAGAAAAATGCATTATGGAATGGACTTTACCGCACCAAGAGGAACGCCAATTTATGCGTCAGGTGATGGCGTTGTTGTACGTGCTGATAACGGATCGTCTGGTTTTGGAAAGCACATTCGTATCAATCACGGATACGGTTATGTATCGTTGTATGCGCATTTGAGTCGCTATAATGTTCGCAAAGGAAAAAAAGTGAAGCGTGGTGATTTGATTGGTTTTGTGGGAAGCACAGGACGATCGCAAGCACCGCATTTGCACTATGAAATTCATAAAAATGGCAAAAAGCTAAATCCGATTAATTTCTACTACGGAAACTTGTCTCCAAAAGAATTTGAAGAACTATTGAAAAACGCTGCAAAGCAGAATCAATCGCTTGACTAATGCACATTGATTTACCTGAAAAATTATATTACAGTATAGGCGAAGTTGCCAAGGCTTTTGGCGTGAACGCTTCTTTGATTCGTTTTTGGGAAAAAGAATTTGACGAAATTAAACCCAAA
>JBCCLS010000238.1:0-5809 GCA_039026835.1 Bacteroidota bacterium
TGTAACGCGTTCAAACTTCACTTTTTTTATATCTTATTTATGAATTATTGATCGTTTATAAACCATCAATATGATTCGTTTTCTATTACTTTTTGTATGGATAACTTTGTTTCATTATTAATTTTAAAACCAAATTAGAATGAAAAAGAGAAAGTTGCAATCATTACGATTAAACAAGAAACCTGTGTCCAACTTAAATGCTTTAGTAGTAAAAGGAGGAAGAAATTCTTATGATAATACTTGTCATTATAATGCCTATAATATGGGATGTACGCAATCGGTAGAAGATAAACCTGATATGTATACAAGTTATTATCCTAATGAAGAAGGCGGCGGTGTACCAACGTATTGTGGTAGCGAAGTTTTTTAATGTATACAAGAGCGGACTTCGGTTCGCTTTTTTTATGGTTGTTGCAGTCTTCGAATGCCTTCGTATACTACAATACTTACTGCGTTGGCCAAATTCAAACTGCGAATGTGCTCACTAAACATCGGAATGGTATACAAATTTTCTTGGTTGGCTTCCGTAATTTCGTTGGATAAACCAACCGATTCTTTCCCAAAGACAATGAATAGATCGTCTTCAAATGGAATTTCGGTATAGTTTTTTTCGCCGTGACTTGACAAATAGACCATTTTTTTGTCTGCATTTTTGGAATAAAATTCTGCTATGTTTTCATAAATATATACATCCAAATGTTGCCAATAATCCAAGCCTGCCCGTTTGAGTCGCGCATCTGTGATTTCGAAACCAAAAGGTTGTACTAAGTGAAGATTGGAACCTGAGGCCAGACTCAAACGTCCGATGTTTCCTGTGTTTGTGTGAATTTCAGGTTCTACAAGCACAATGTTATATGCCATTATTTAAACTTTATGTAATCAATTTCTATTTTGAACGGTCCTGCTCTTTTTTCGTTTGAGATGAATCCGATGCGTAGAATGTTTGCGAGTTCGCTTTGTGTTGGTTTCCCATCTCTTTTACGCCCGATGTTATAACGTACAAAGTCTGAAAAGATAATTTCTTTTTCAACCCATTTCCAACTGGTTGCTGGCAAATCTGCCTTGTAATATGGAACATACCAACGTCTGTCCATTTCCAAGGTAAATCCCATCGTGTATTCTTTGGAACGATAACGAATGATTATTTTTTTATAGGAAGAGAGATCGCGTAGTGAAAATTGACTTCTATAAGAAGAAAAGCCACCGTTGTTTTCTAAGGAAATAGTACCACTAAATAAAACGCCACCGTCGGTAATACGATAATCACCTTCGGAAAGTCCGCCCATGACACCATCGTTAGTGATTTGCCAAGACGCTCCATCTTTGAATTTTCCAAAGTCTATGTCTGACTGTTGCGCACTTACATAATATACAAATAGTAAAAAACAAAGCGTGTAAATTGTTTTCATCCGTTTTTTTATTAAAGATACGAAGAATTCAAAAAAATAACATTGCTTAAATTTTAAGAATTTAAAAATCTATCATCAATGCGTTTTCAATCATGTCGCGTTCGCCTTCCCAATCTCTAGAAATATTGGTTTTGATGAGTTCGGCAGGAATGCCGCCAATAAGAATGTTTTCGGGAAGTTTTGTATAATCGCGTGTCAATACTGAATGTGAAGCAATCGTAGTGAAATTAGGTGTTTTGGTGTCTTTGTAAATAGAAACTCGATTCCCAAAATAATTATAATTTCCTAATAAAATTATACCTTCCATCTCATACTTTTCTTGTGTTTCCGTATTGATCATTGCATGAAAATTGGTATCCATGAGTTGCGATTCGTATCCGATGCGTGCGTATTCCCCAAAGACAATTTGTTTAGAACAAATAATCTTTCCACGAGAACCTAAAGACGACATGTGCCCCATTTCGCAATACGCATTTTCCATGATGTTGATGAAATAATCTTTTCCAAATTGACAATGTCCTTTGAATGCTAACTGTCCGTCCAACGTAATTTCGGCAGTGCGCTGCGAGCGTTTGTTCATCTCATAATTCTGCCCAAAACCAATCATACCGCGTTTGATATCTTCTGCATGAATAGTGATGTGTCCTTCCAAACTATTGAACTTGACGGCACCGTAAAAAAACACAGGCAATTTTTTCGCAATATGCTTTGGAAACATCTTGTAATTGAAGTAAATCGTTTTGTACCAATTGACCGTTCGGGCAAACTTAAAACGTCGCCATTGCTTTCCTAAAACAGCCTTTATTTTTTTAAATATCATGATCTATTTTTTAGAAAGCTTATTTTTTATCAATTGTTTGATGTTCATTTTTTGCTGTAATTGCGAATACGTAAAGATATAAGAAAGTAGCGTTACTGCAATCATTCCGCCATATTTCAGATATTGATTTTCTAAAAATGTACAGGCAAACGCTACACCGCTTAGCAATACGCATTGGAGAAATAGCTTTATAAATGGACTTTGAAACTGCAAACCATAATAGATTTTTGTGATGATTAGCATGCCCACGAAGTGAAGAAAGTAATATATCAACACACTGATGCCTAATCCTGTCAAACCATAAAAATAATAGCCTGTACAGTTCATTCCCAATAATAAGAGATTGAATCCGATAGACGTTTTGACAAAAATTCTGGAATCACCTTTGGCTAAAATGACATAGCCAACAGACCAAGAAACCGCTTTAAACGCCATGCCCAAAACGCCCCAGGAAATCAATCCCAGGATGACTAAAAATTCGTTTGAGTATAAAATTTTTACCACTAAAGGCGCCGCAATAAAAAATGTAGTAATAATCGGCGTGATGAGCAAAATAGCAATCGTTGCCTGATTTCGTACCGCAATTTGAATTTTAGCATTGTCTGTATGAATCGCAGATAAGCGTGGAAAATAATCCGTTCCCATGGCATTGAAAATCATGCCTACGTACGCATTGATGATCAAAAATCCCGCAGCATAATACCCAACTTGATCTAGTCCGCCAACATATCGAATATAAATTTGCAACAAATACGTAGCTGTCAGCGTAATGATTCCCGTCACACTGAGCACTAATCCTAAGTGCAACATGTCTTTTCCTTTGTGATAGGCTTCTTTGACTCCTAGTGAAATTCGCTTGATTTTGAGTGTGTTTTCAAAATACCAAAAGAACACAAAGATCACTACTGCGGTGATAATGATCGTAGGAACAATGGCCTCCAAACCATATATATAATAAAGCGGAATAGACACAAGCAATCCTACGGAACTTCCATATACATTAGCAATAGCAAGCTTTTTAAGTGACTGTGTTCCTTGTAGAATCGCAATTTTTCCATTGGCCAATTGCATAAAAAAAATCGCAATCGCCAACCAAATAAATTCAAAAGTATACTCAGTATTTCCAAAAGTAAGTTTGCTCAGAACACTAGAAAATATAATTGTAAATACCGCGCCTACAATAGCTGTAATCGTGATGAATTTTTCTAAAATACTCACAGTTGTTGCAACTGCTTTTTCATTCCCGGAAGCATGTACAGGCGCCAATTCTTTGACGGCACTTGTGTCTAAACCTAATTTGGCAATTTCACTGACAACTTGAATGGTACTGTTGAACAATCCAATAATGCCCATTCCGACGCCACCTAACAAAATGGCAACAATTTTTACACGAATGATCGAAACCAAAATCTTAAAAACTTGAACACCGCCAAACAGCGAAGTTGCTTTTAAGATGTGCGTGTATGAAAACTGCTGCTTGTCTGCCATAAAGGTTTACATATTAAATTTAATTGCTGTAGCCATTGAGCAACGAAATGATCATATTGACATCAAATTCATCCATCACAGGACTGATTGGTAAACTTAGACATTCCTCATGAATTTTTTCAGTAACAGGAAAATGTAGATGATTCCACTCTTTGTAGGCTTCTTGTTTGTGTGGTGGAATTTCGTAATGAATCAACGTACCTACTTCACTTTCCGCTAAATATTCGCGCAATTTATCTCTGTTTTTTGTGCGAATCACAAATTGATGGAAGACATGCGAAGGATTTCTCGGATGATTTGGCAAAATGATTTCAGGATTGTGAATGCCCATATAATAACGCAACGCTACATCGCATCGTTCTGCATTGTCCGCCTCTAAATGTTTTAGTTTTATGTTTAAAAAAGCCGCTTGAATTTCATCCAAACGATTGTTACCACCTTTGTATTGATTGACATATTTTGAGGAAGTACCATAGTTACGCAATTTGAAAATCACCTCCGCTAATTCTGCATCATTAGTGGTCACTGCACCAGCTTCTCCCAAAGCACCTAAGTTTTTTGTGGGATAGAAACTAAATCCGGCAGCATCACTCAGGTTTCCAGCTCTTTTACCTTCAGCATTGGTGGCGCCGTGCGCTTGTGCTGCATCTTCCATTACTAAAAGATTGTGTTTTTTGGCGATGGTATGAATTGCTGTCATTTCCGTCAATCGCCCATACAAATGGACTACCAAAATCGCTTTGGTTTTCGGAGTAATTGCAGCTTCAATCAGACTTGGATTGATGTTATACGTTTGTATATCGGGTTCTACTAAAACAGGTTTCAATCCTGCGCTGGTAATTCCTAAAATACTGGCAATATACGTGTTGGCAGGCACAATAATTTCGTCACCTTCTTTCAGTTTGCCCAAAATTTTATACGCTTCTAATATCAAGGTAAGCGCATCCAATCCGTTACTGACACCAATACAATGTTGCGTGCCGCAATACGCCGCATATGATTGTTCAAACTGTGTTACATTTTCACCCAATACATAGTAGCCTGAATCCAAAAATTTCTTGAAAGCCGCTCGAAATTCAATTTCAAATCTCGCATTGATTTTATGTAAATCTAAAAATGGTATCATATAAAAATTGTATCCAATTTGTGACGCGCTTTTACGTCTATTTCATAGAAATCTTGTGTGATGGTTCGTGCGCCAAAACCTTCTTTCCAATAGTTCAATCCTTCGTTTATGTTTTTCCCTTGATGTTCGTTTGAAATTCCGAAATCAAAGTACATTTTATGTGGAAAAACGTTTTCTAACAAATGTATGAATAGAAAGTCCATACTTCCCAAAGTACTTTTGTTTTCATTTCCCGAAATGTATTGCGCATGCGCGACAAATTGTGTTTCAAAAATAGTCGTTCCTGCGACAATTTCATCATCTTTATACACATTAAACTGTCGGATATTGTTGGGGAAATGTGCTTTTAGTTGTGCCATTTCTGTAATGGTATGTACTGGAGCGACTCCATATTTTTTATTCAAATTTGGGATTAAAATTTGATTCCAATATTCTTCAAACGTATCTACTTCTTTGACAACCAAACCGTGTTTTATACCGCGTTTATTGCCGCGTATGCGTTCACTTGTCATTTTGGGTCGGTGAGGCATGTGAATGGAAGAAAGTGTGTTTCTGCCAGTTAATTTCGCTTCCAAAATAAATAACAAATACTGTAATTCGTTGGTTGGGAACGGACTATATATCGGCGGCAATTGTTTGATGTGAAGTTTTTGAATCTTGTTTTCTTCCAAATACTTCAAAATCAACTTGAAGCATTCCAATACATCTCGTAGTTTTAAGTCTTTTGTGATGACCAAACCGCCGTAGCTTAATCCTTGATGCGAATACAAACTATTGTCGCGTTCATTTGCAGGAAATACAGCAACTAACTTCTTTTTTTTGTAAAGTACTAAAGAATGATCTTTGAAACGATCTTGGTGATAGTCCATAAAATCGCGATAGAACAAAAATGTACTATTTTTGGCTTTCGAGATAAAATTGTCCCAAAGCGTTTTGGATGCACTTGTATATTTGGTTAGTGTATAA
>JBCCLS010000239.1:0-5809 GCA_039026835.1 Bacteroidota bacterium
AACGTGAATTATTTATCCGTCGAAAATATCTCCAAATCCTATGGTGAGCGTGTACTTTTTCAAAATATTTCTTTTGGAATTAATAAAGATCAAAAAGTAGCTTTTATCGCCAAAAATGGTACGGGAAAAACATCTTTGCTGAATATTATTACTGGACGAGAAGAATCTGATAGCGGACAAATTATCTCCCGAAAGGGAATTCACATTGCTTTTTTGTCACAAAATGAAAATTTAGATCCCAATCTCAGCATTGAAGAAACTATTTTCGCTTCTGACAATCCAATTTTAGACGTCATTGCTAATTATGAAAGCGCATTGCTGCATCCAGATGATACCGAAAAGTATCAAAAATCGTTTGAACAAATGGAATTGCACAATGCATGGGATTTTGAAACACAATACAAGCAAATTCTCTATAAACTAAAGCTTGAAAATTTAGCACAAAAAGTGAGCAATTTGTCGGGTGGACAAAAAAAACGCCTCGCACTGGCAACAATTTTGATCAACAAACCTGACATGCTAATCTTGGATGAGCCTACGAATCATCTGGATTTGGAAATGATTGAATGGTTGGAAGAGTATTTCAAAAAGGAAAATATTACGCTATTCATGGTCACGCACGATCGCTATTTTTTAGAACGTGTATGCAATGAAATTGTAGAACTTGAAAACGGTCAATTATACAATTACAAAGGAAGTTACTCATATTATTTAGACAAAAAAGAAGCGCGTATACAAGCCGAACAAGCTTCTGTTGAAAAAGCCAAAAACCTATACAAAAAGGAACTCGACTGGATGCGTCGTCAACCCAAAGCACGAACCACCAAGTCAAAATCGCGTATCGATGATTTCTATGTAATCAAAGAAAAAGCACATCAACGCCGAAAAGAGCACCAAGTGCAGTTGGAGATCAATATGGAGCGTATGGGAAGTAAAATTTTGGAACTGCACAATGTTTCCAAATCGTTTCAAGAAAAAATACTGCTCGACAAGTTTGAATATGTGTTTAAAAAAGGCGAACGCATTGGTATTATTGGAAAAAACGGAACCGGAAAATCTACATTTTTAAATCTAATCACCAATCGATTACAACCGGATGCCGGAAAAGTAATTGTAGGTGACACGATCAAATTTGGCTATTATACCCAGAGCGGAATTAATCCGAAAGAAGGACAAAAAGTAATTGAAGTCATTAAAGAATTTGGCGAATATATTCCGCTGAAAAAAGGACGCATGATTTCGGCAGCACAATTGCTAGAACGCTTTTTATTTGACCGTAAACGTCAATACGATTTTGTAGAAAAACTCTCGGGAGGCGAACTAAAACGCTTGTATTTGTGTACAGTTTTGATTCAAAATCCAAACTTTTTGATTCTTGATGAACCTACCAACGATTTGGATATTATTACCTTGAATGTATTGGAAAGTTTTCTGCTAGACTTTCCAGGTTGCTTGTTGGTGGTTTCGCACGATCGTTATTTTATGGACAAAATTGTGGATCATTTGTTTGTGTTTCGTGGCAATGGCGTTATTGAAGATTTCCCAGGAAATTACACTGATTTCAGAGTGTATGAAGACAGTGCAGTGCCCGAACCGAAAGCCGTTGAAAAGAAAGAAAAGAAATCGTGGCGACAAGACGAAAGCAACAAATTAAGCTACAACGAACAGAAAGAATACAAGCGTTTGGAAAAAGACATTCAGCGTTTGGAAGAAGCAAAAGAAGCTATTGAGCAATTGTTTGTTACTGGCGAATTATCTCAGGAAGAAATTCAAGAAAAGTCCATAGAACTACAAAAAATCATCAACGAATCGGATGAAAAAACAGAACGTTGGTTTGAACTGGCAGCCAAAATTGAAGCGTAATTATGTGGTATCAAATTTTTGCTTACTTCAAATTCTTTTTTAAATCGACCAATCAACACGGGATTCATTCGCCTTTTGTATACGATTTGGTAACGAAGTGTTTTTATGATAAAACGCAAAACGATCAATATCAAATCATTCAAAAGTATCGTGAAGAGTTGCTACAAAACGATACGATCATAGAAGTAAAAGATTTCGGCGCTGGCAGCAGAGTTTTTTCATCCAATCAACGAAAAATATCCGCCATAGCTAAAAATGCGGGCATCACTCAAAAGCGAGCGCAATTATTAGCGCGTTTAACAATGTATTTCAATTGCAACAAATGCTTGGAGTTGGGAACTTCGCTAGGAATTGGCACAATAGCAATGAAAGCCTCGACCGATGTTTGTACCATAGAAGGCTGTCCTGAAACTGCAAAAATTGCCGAACAACAATTGCGCAAATTTGAAATGGACAACGTTTCTATTAGCATTGCACCATTTGAAAAGTCGATCACACAATACATGGACGACATATTTGATTTGGTTTATTTTGACGGAAATCATCAAAAAGAAGCCACACTCTCCTATTTTGAACAATTGCTCAAAACTGCACACAACAACACTGTGTTTATCTTTGATGATATTCATTGGAGCAAAGACATGACCGAAGCTTGGGAAACCATCAAAAAGCATCCAAAAGTTACTGTGACGATTGACACCTTTTTTTGGGGATTTGTATTTTTTAGAAAAGAGCAAGTAAAAGAACATTTTATTGTACGTTTGTAACCAATTAAAACCCATATCAATATTTCTAACTACATCTAAGTGAAAAAGAACAAAATCTACTTTCCCAATTTAAATGGATTGCGCTTTATCGCTGCCTTTTTAGTATTGATTCACCATGTGGAACAATTAAAAGCTGTTTTTAACATGGATAATTACTGGGAAACGTCTGATTTTATTAAAATTGTTGGAAAACTCGGCGTGATTTTATTTTTTGTATTGAGTGGCTTTTTGATTACGTATTTGTTAGTTGCAGAACAACACACATTTAAAAAAATAAGCATCCGAAAATTTTACATGCGCAGAGTATTGCGGATTTGGCCGCTGTATTTTCTCATTGTCGCATTGGCCTTTTTTATATTGCCCAATGTAGACATGTTTAACTTACCAAATGAGAATTTGTTAGAAGAAGATTTTTCTTTAAAAATACTCTTATACATAGTTTTATTGCCCAATTTAGTGTTGTCAATCTATGGAGCCATTCCGTTTGCTTCTCACTTATGGTCTATTGGTACGGAAGAACAATTTTACATTATTTGGCCTTTAATCATGCGCTATATAAAGAGAAATCAATTAGTACTAATGTGTAGTGTTGTGGTTATATATTTACTTGTAAAACTACTCTTATATCCGTCTGTATCTGGCAACATGCCTTACCATAATGCGCTGATGGGATTTTGGCATACATTTCCTGTAAGTTGTATGGCAATTGGCGGTTTTTTTGCAATACTATTATTTCAGCAACATCGCTTTTTAAAGTATTTTTTGCGAAATGATCTATTTTACTTTTCAATTGTATTCACAACCACATTAATGTTGTTGGGAGTTCGAATTCCATTCATACATTACGAATTCTACGCGTTCTTTTATGGAATTATCATTCTCAATTTTTCAGCAAACACAACAATAAAAATTTCGCTAGAAAACAAAGTCTTCAATTATCTTGGCAATATATCGTATGGACTGTATATGTACCATCCAATTGCAATTACAGCTTCCTTATATATTTTGAACACATTCAATTTGGCAACTGATGGACTGATTTATGCGCTAAGTATAGCGATAACCATTGTTGTTTCTGGACTTTCATATCGCTATTTTGAAACTTATTTTTTACGATTTAAATCTAAATTTTCAAAAATTCAAAGCGGTATCAAGGTGAAAAATGAAGCTTAAATTTAGCATCATTACTACTCGCAAAATCTTTTCAAAAATTCAAAAAGTACTAGGCATATTACAGTTTAATTATCGTCGAAGAAGAAAAAAGTCATAAAATTCATCAGTTCTTCACAGAAAACAATATTTCAAGGCTGATTTTGTTTTGGAATGAACAATTATTCAGCAGAAAAAAAGTAAATTCGTATTAATTAAAATTTAATAGTCCCAAAAAATAACAACAGTGAGTGACAAAAGCCTACAGAAAGTCTTAGAAGTCAATAAAAAGCAGAAAGAATTCTATAACGTAAAGAAGAAAAATTTCGCAACGAAACTTTGGTCGTTTATGCGAAATAAATTGTTATCAGATTTCCGAAAAGAACTGAAAATCAGTGAGCAAGTTTATGAAAAACACAAAACTTGGTTGGGTGATTTATCTGATAAAAAAGTATTGGATTTAGGATGTTATGCCGGAAATTACTTGAGTTTATATTTAGCCGAAAATTCCAAAAGTTATTTAGGAATTGATTTGAGTGACAAAGCAATTGGACAATTAAATGAACGTTTGCAAGACATTCCAACTGCCAAAGCAGAAGCGGTAGATTTTTTATCACCAGAATTTGCAGAAACAGATTTTGATATTATCTATGCGTATGGAGTGTTGCATCACTTTGAAAGTTTAGATTTATTATTTGGTAAACTCAAAGAAAAACTCGCTGACGATGGAAAACTCATTTCCTATGATCCGCTTAAAACAAGCTTGCCATTGCGCATTATCCGTGGCATATACCGACCATTTCAATCGGATGCAGATTGGGAATGGCCATTTACAAAGAAAACAGTACAACGTTTTCACAACGAATTCAAAGTTGTAGAGCGAAGAGCTATTTTAGGAAGTTCCAAATGGGCATTCTTCCTCAATTTATTACCAATGAGTTCGACCAAAAGATTAAATTACATCAAAAAATTGCATCAAAAAGATTGGGAACAATCCAAAACGAATGATCGTCAACTGTATAAATGTATGCATTTGACCATGTTGATGGAACAAAATAGCTAGTCATGACAACAGAATTAATTATAATTATCATCATTGTTGCAGTGTTGGCTCCATTACTATTCATGAATACACGCAAAAACAAAAGACGCGCCAACAGTCGCAAAAGCCGTGAATTTATGAGTGATTATTTAGACAAGAAAAAGGACAAAAACGATGCGACTTAGAATTATACTATTTGCCATAATTGTAGGGATCATTCTTTTGTATATATATCAAAGAAATAGAAAAAAATAAAATTGTTAAACGAAAAAGAAGCATGAAAATATATACAAAAACTGGTGACAAAGGAACTACTGCCCTATTTGGCGGTACACGCGTTCCTAAACACCACATACGAATAGACAGTTACGGAACTGTTGACGAACTGAATTCTCATATTGGACTCATTCGCGATCAGGAAATCAATTCGCATTATCAAAATGTATTGATGGAAATTCAGGACTTACTATTTACCGTAGGCGCAGTTTTGGCAACCGATCCTGAAAAAGCAACGCTAAAAAACGGAAAAGATCGTTTAAACATTCCTAGAATTTCAGAAGCAGATGTAGCTGTATTGGAAAGAGAAATGGATACCATGAACGCCGCTTTGCCACCAATGACACACTTTGTATTGCCTGGTGGACATCAAACGGTGTCATTCTGTCATATTGCGCGCTGTGTGTGCAGACGTGCTGAGCGTTTGGCGACTGCGCTGTACGATTTAGAACCGTTTGAAGAGCATACATTAAAATACCTAAACCGACTTTCTGACTATCTTTTTGTGTTGGCACGAAAGTTGTCGCATGACTTGCAAGCGAAGGAAATAAAATGGATTCCAAAAAAGAATTCTTAAATCGCTTAAAATTAGGAGAATAAACATCCTACAAAAAACGTTCTTAAAAATAATGTGTAAATAATGATTTTTTTACTTGACTTTTTCATTTAAAAATTTATTTTTGCAAAAAATTAATATCGAAGAATATGTATT
>JBCCLS010000240.1:0-5806 GCA_039026835.1 Bacteroidota bacterium
AGAAAGTCAACACAAATAATTCGTGTATTCGTGACTGTTTAGGTTTGTAAATATATAATTAGATTGTTAGATAGTGTTATTACGAGTCTGAGATTCGTAATAGCTACAAAAGACAAGTTCTTTTGAATGGTTAATGAGTTTAGTTTTCAATCTTTCAATCATTTAATTTTTTAATCATTCAATCACTAAAAACAAACAAAAAAGGTTGCAACTTAATGTTACAACCTTCTCGTATATATAATTGGAAAGTTTTTACTAGTATACTTCTACGCAGTTTGCTTCTTCTGCGTTTGCAGTCATAATGTAGTTTTCCTTTGCGTCGTCTGCATCTGCAAAGTTAACTCCTTTACCCATACAGTTTGATCCACATGACGCTAATAATAAACCTGCTGCTGCTAATGCTAAAAATGATTTCTTCATAATAATAGTAATTGTAATGTTAATAATCTGATAAATTTGGTTTAAGTAGATAACAACATTTTGCCCTCATTGTTATCTGTTATCAAAAGTAGCATGAGAAGTTTGAATCGAAATATTTTATCGATTACCCGTTTAAATTTTCGTTAAAGTACACGAAAACGCCATTTATCGACAATTCACAGGGGAAAATGAACCATTCGTCGACAGATAGCCCCTGCTAAAAAGGGGAATAAACCCCTGGTAAAACAGGTATTTCTACGTGGTTGTGATTGTGTAGATTTTTCAACAATACGCGAGTTTCGTCGCAAAAAGAACAAATTGCTTACAAAAGCGTTTATTTTTTATAAAATTTTATGCGTTAAATCGTTGTAATTCCATTTTTCAGGGATGATATCAAGACTGAGGAGCTTGTCTTGTACTTTTTCAATGGTTTCTTCGTCAATTAATTCTTGACTCCATTCGGTAAGTGACAACCATTTTTGAACATCGTCTAATTGTTGTTCATATCGAGCCGCGATCGTTTCATCGATATTTGGAATGTCTTTAAATGTAGCCGTCATTTCATTAATGATGTCTAAAATTGTCTTTACTGTAGCTTCATCTTCTGCTAATAATTCTGTTCGAACCGCAATGACAAAACACGGCCAAGGAGTTGGACAATCAGCAACGCGTTTAAAAATACCTTGATCTACCAAAGGTTTTGTGGTAAAATGCTCCCACATAAAATAGTCGCCTTTTCCTTTGTTAAGTCCATCAATGGCACCTTCTAGATTGTTAATGACTTCAAAACCTAAATTTTCAGTATCCCAACCATTATTTTCTGCGTTGATGTACGCCATCAAATGCGAACCTGAGCCAAAACGACTGATAGCAGCTTTGGTACCTTCCAACTCTTCAATCGTGTTGTATTTGGCATCTGCAGCAACGTGAATTCCCCAAATTAAAGGTGATTGCACAAAGGTTTGTACAATTTTAGACGGATTTCCTGCAATAATATCTTTTATAATTCCTTCCGTGAGGATGACAGCAATATCAATCTTTTCATTTCGAAGTGCTTTACACATCGCGCCAGTTCCGCCAGGATAATCTTTCCAACGCAAACTAATTCCTTCTTTTTCATAGGCGCGTTCTTTTAGTGTCAAATACCAAGCTAGGTTAAAGTGCTCAGGCACACCTCCAATATTTATTTTCTTCATTCAATTGTATTTATACTAATTTTCCCAAAGTATACTGAATTAACTGATCTACCGTTTGTTTTGGCGTGCTGCTAAATTCTCCTAAAGGACGATTGGCAATAATGGCATTCATAGAAATGGCATGATGTCCTAATAAATTTGCCAAACCATACATGCCAGCAGTTTCCATTTCTAGATTTGTTATTTTTTTGTCTTCATGCTGGAATGCAGCTAGCTTTTCATTCAACTGCTCATCTTGTACTGCCAAACGTATTTTTCGACTTTGTGGACCGTAAAATCCAACATTTGTTCCTGTAAAACCAAGGACTGTTTGTTCTGAGGCTAATTGGTCGATTAATTTTTTGCTGCCTTTCACTACATACGGATCTGATTTTTTAGGACACCAATCCGTTTGCTCAATAAAAGCTTTTGAGATTGACGATTGTAAAATGTGATCACAATCATAATAATGTAATAAGCTGTCAAAACCCATAGCGTATTCGCTGATCAGAAAACTGTTAGTAGGAATATTTTCCTGAATAGAGCCTGAGGTACCAATACGAATAAATTCCAAAGCAGTAAACTCTTCTTTGATGGTACGTGTATTAAAATCTACGTTGACAAGCGCATCTAATTCGTTGAACACAATATCTATATTATCGGTGCCAATTCCCGTAGAAATGACTGAAATCCGCTTTCCGCGAAGTGTTCCAGTATGTGTCACAAATTCCCGTTTTGATTTCTTGATTTCAATAGTATCAAAATACTTACTCACAGCATCCACGCGATCAGGATCGCCAACTGTAATAATGGTGGTAGCAATATCTTCCGGTAGTAAGTTTAAATGGTAAATACTCCCATCAGGATTGATGATGAGTTCAGATTCGGCAATTCTATTCATGTTTTGTCAATATTTGTTCTGATGGATGATAGCTAAATTGGTATTTGTGACAGTTTCCAAAAATGGTATCATCCGAAAGTGTGCTGTAGAAGTTTTGCATGCTGTCAATGGCTAGCAAACCATCTCTATTCAAGGCTAAACGCTCATCTTTGGTTTCGTAAAAGGAAGACAATCGTTCTATAATTTCTGAAATTTGCAAATCGCCAAACCCATAATAGCCTTGGTATTGCAAAATATATCCTGTAAGTTGTCGTGTGTTTTTTATTTCTTCTTTGTGAATGATTTTAAGAATATGCTTTTCTAGGACATTCAATCCACTATCAATCGCTGGAAATCGCTTCAAATGTGCATTGATACAGTTTGAAAGATACGGAAATGAAGAGGAAGTGGTCACATATTGTTTAAAGTCAATATGATTGTTAGAACAATACAATTGCCACAGCGTATCAGCCAATTCTATATCTGTGGATTTTAGCTCAATTTTTTGCTCGTAATGTGATTTGAGTTGTGCATCTGAAAGTTCGCCCAATCCTTTTAAATTTGGATCATTTTCAATCCAACCGCTACATACTAAGTAGATTTTTCCAGAAACTTTTAAGTTTTTGATATGACTTAACGCCGCAATCATATTGATGTGGCAAAACAAATCATATTCAAACCATAACACAATAGAAGAATATTTAGCAAAATTCGTGGTCAGTAATGGAATTAGGAACGATTCATCATACGTAATTTCAGTATCGATGAATTGTTGTAAATAGTCCATTCGCGCATCTTTAAAAGCATCAGACATTAAGTCGTACACAGTTTTTCCTTCACACAGCATTTCACGCCATACCAATTGGTCTTCTGTAATTCCGAGTGTTTTAAGTCTTGGTGTAAGACTATCTCCGTTTACTATATGTAAAGTTTGATGTAACATTAGCCGCCTACTCGTTTAACATTATAGTTTTCTTTCTGAAGAATTTGGACAATTTTATCTCTATAATTCCCTTGAATAATGATTTCGCCTTCTTTTACGCTGCCGCCAACACCGCATTTTACTTTCAACAGTTTTCCTAAAGCTTTTAAATCATCTTCTGAACCTACAAATCCTTTGATGACTGTAACAACTTTTCCGCCACGACCTTTATTGCTAAAATGTGCTTCTAAGTATTGTTGGTTGGGCGCTAGGGTTTCCTCGACAGTTTCGTTTTCCAATTCAAAATCATCATTAGTGGAAAAAACAAATCCGCCTAAATCTTCCAAACTATTTAGTTTTTTCTTTGCCATACAGTAGTTTCTTTTCTATTCGGGTTATATACCAACTTTGTAGTATTTTGGAAAAGTGAATATATAAAAAATCGGGAAGTATTCACAAAAAATAACACCAACAGCCGTAGCTATCAGTGTTAAATATGTAGATTTTTAAAATATTTGTGTGTGTTACTATTTTTTAATCAATCCTAATTCAACCAAACGCTGGTTTAAAAATTCACCCGCAGTAATGTCGTCATATTGTTTTGGATTGTCTTCGTCGATACAATTTTCCAAGCAATCCAGCGGCATTTCACTAATCGGATGCATGAAGAAAGGAATCGAATAACGCGATGTTCCCCACAATTCTCTCGGCGGATTTACCACACGGTGAATCGTTGATTTTAGTTTATTGTTACTGTGACGCGATAACATATCTCCCACATTGATAACCAATTCGTCTGGCTCTGCAATTGCGTCTAACCATTCGCCATCGTGACGTTGTACCTGCAAACCTTTACCATGTGCGCCCATTAATAATGTAATTAAGTTGATATCGCCATGCGCTGCAGCACGTACGGCATCTTTTGGTTCGCTTGTGATCGGTGGATAATGAATTGGACGTAAAATACTGTTTCCATTCTTGATAAAGTTATCAAAATAGAATTCATCCAAACCTAAGTATAAAGCTAAGGCTCTCAATACATACACACCCGTTTTTTCAAGCATTTTATACGTTTCTTCTCCCACAGCATTAAATTCTGGAAGCTCTGTAACCGTTACATTGTCTGGATATTCAGCTTTCAAAGCATCATTTCCTTCCACATATTGACCAAAATGCCAAAACTCTTTCAAATCGCCTACTTTTCGTCCTTTGGCGCTTTCTTTTCCAAACGATACATAGCCGCGCTGTCCGCCAATGCCTTCAATTTCATATTTGCTTTTTGCATCCAATGGAAGTCCAAAAAACTTCTTGATTTCTTCATATAAATTGTCCACCAAAGTGTTGCTCAAAAAATGTCCTTTCAACGCTACAAAGCCAATATCTTCATAGGCTTTTCCTATTTCATCAATAAATTTTTGCTTTCTATTTGGGTCATCTGATAAGAAATCAGTCAAATCTACGCTTGGAATATTTTTCATGTAATTCAAATTTTACTTTTCTAAAATTTCAAAATTTCAAACGATTTCGAAGTTCGCTTGAAAACTAAATTGTTAATAACTTTATAAGCCTTAAAGGCTTACGGTTACAAATGTAGCTAAAAATATACGGTTGAAAAAATAAGAGTTATTAACAATCTGAAAATTTACTGCTATGCGTTTTGACGAACCGTTTTTTTTCGTGATTTTTGATATTACAATTCTAAAGCAAACAACCAATGCCAACCACACTAGAACCAATGGTATACGAAAAAGGAAGTCTGACCAACGAAACGTTGATCGCACTTTACAAGAAGATGCTCAAACCAAGAATGATAGAGGAGAAGATGCTGATTCTGCTGCGTCAGGGAAAAATTTCAAAATGGTTTGGCGGTATTGGACAAGAAGCGATTGCTGTTGGTGTAACTTCTGCATTGACAAAAGACGAATACATTTTACCAATGCACCGAAATTTGGGTGTATTCACAACGCGTGAAATTCCATTGTATCGTCTGTTTTCACAATGGCAAGGAAAAGCAAGCGGATTTACCAAAGGACGCGATCGTAGTTTTCACTTTGGAACGCAGGAATTTAATATTGTGGGAATGATTTCGCATTTAGGCCCACAATTAGGCGTGGCAAGTGGCATCGCGCTAGCAAATAAATTAAAAGATAACAAACAAGCATGCGCTGTATTTACAGGTGAAGGTGGCACTAGTGAAGGTGATTTTCACGAAGCATTAAATGTGGCTTCTGTATGGAGTTTGCCTGTGTTGTTTTGTATTGAAAATAATGGCTATGGATTGTCTACGCCTACGGCAGAACAATATAATTGTGAGCATTTGGCAGATAGAGGGAAAGGTTACGGCATGGAAGCACATGTAGTGGATGGTAATAATATTTTAGAAGTGTACTCCAAACTTTCTGAATTGGC
>JBCCLS010000241.1:0-5798 GCA_039026835.1 Bacteroidota bacterium
CATACAGCAATTACATACTAGACTGATGAGAAGATGTATGCTAGCTATTGAAAGCTTTAAAAATATATATGATTATTAATCCTAGATTCTATTTTAGAAAATCGAGGGACCGTATGTGTACGCGGCATCTTTACAAACTAAAATCCTTTGCGTTACAAAAATACAAAAGCTATTAGCGTTGTGTACGCAATTTACAAAGGGTTTGCCTGTAGTTTCAGCAAGAAATCCTTATTAGGGTACTTTCTAAATTGATACTCAGCATCTTTGTGTTTGCCCTTTTTGCTTGTTGTAAAATTTGACTTTCGTCAGATTTCTTACTAGCTTTAAAAGACAAATTTTAATTAAAGCTAGAACACCTTTGTAACCTTTTAAAAACCAGCAAACATGAAAAAAACCATCTTTATTACAGGCGCTTCTTCCGGTTTGGGAAAAGCAACTGCCAAACTCTTTGCCAATCAAGGTTGGAACGTCATTGCCACGATGAGAACACCTGAAAAGGAAGACGAACTCGACAAAATTGATACTATTACACTCCTACCGTTAGACGTTACCAATACTGAACAAATACAATCAACCGCAGCAGCAGCCATTGCTTTGGGTGCCATTGATGTTGTATTTAATAACGCAGGTTATGGATTGGGCGGTGTTTTTGAAGCTGCAACCGACGAACAATTGACACGACAACTCAATACAAATCTATTAGGCGTACTGCGCGTTACACAGGCATTTATTCCACACTTTCGCGAAAAGAAAAGCGGACTATTTATTTCTACAACGTCTATTGGAGGATTGGTGACCTTTCCTTTCTTTTCGGTCTATCATGCTACAAAATGGGCATTGGAAGGCTGGAGCGAAAGCTTGGCGTTTGAACTTGGTGTACACGGCATTTTGGTAAAAACGGTATCTCCTGGCGGAATTGCAACAGATTTTGCAGGTCGCTCACTCGATATGTCAACCCATGAAGCCTATGAGGACAATTTGCAAAAACTTATCGGCATTATGACCAGTCCCGAACGGCAGGAAAGTTATTCCACAGCAGAACAAATTGCACAAGTTGTGTACGATGCAGCAACCGATGGAAAATCAACATTGCGATATGTGGCAGGAGCAGATGCAAAAGAAATGTATGCACAACGTAATGCAGTAGGTGATGAAGCGTTTAGAGCTGGAATTCGAGAACTGTTTATGTAATACGTAAAAAACTGATGATAAAAAAAGGCGCTCAATTTCTCAAGCGCCTTCTTCCTGTGAAAGTTTCCCAACTTTCAACAAAATACTACAGCCGTATGTAATACTGCCCTGTAACCGGCTGCTGCATACTGACAAAATTACTGTTTGACTATTTTGATTGTTTTTTCTGCTGTTGCTGAATATAATTTTAAAAGATATATACCACTTTGCAATCTCCTGACTGGAATGGTTTCTAAATTATTTTCGGTAGTGAGTACTAATTGCCCATTTGTGGTATATAATGTTGCTTTTACCAAATTTGCGTTGGTATTTGTAATGTAAATGAAATCTTTTACAGGATTTGGATAAACAGACAGCGCTTCCAACTCATTAGTTTCTGGTATGGAAAGTGTAGAAAAGTCAAAAGAAGACATCCCTGAAACAGCAGCTGCATTGGCAGCTACTACATTTACAAACTCTGCCATTGCATTATCGATCATATCTGCCTGCATAAAACTTTTTAAAGATGTAAAAGAATTGGCTAAGGTTGAATTGTTCTCTAAGATGTATAAACTTCCCGAAGTAGGAGCTCCATTAATTTGAATGGTGACAATATTTGAGATTGCTCCCGAAGATGGCGCAGTGAGTGCTATTGGACTTCCCAATGTTTCTGTGATCAAATAGCCATCAACAGTTGCTTGTCCGATTGCATTGCCATCAAAAAAAGTAGCATCTGCAGCATTTCCTAAAGAAGAGGTAATACTAGCGGTAACACCATCTGGTAGGATGATGGTGAAACCGTAGCTCTGCACCGAAGTGGCAAAGTTATTGGAACTCGTATTTGGAACGGCGCCAATGGTATAATTGTATGAACCATTGTCTATGAGCGTATATGTATACCCATCTTGTGCGGTTGCTTGATGCATACACATCATACTAATGGCTATAATGAGTGCTATTGTATATTGAGTTTTCATGATATTTTTTGTTTGTGATTTGCGATAAGTCAGTTTGAGCACAGCAAAATTTCTTAACCTTCTTGTATTTTTTTTTACTGTGCTCATTGACAACTATTTACTGATATTATTGAGAAGTATTTGAAACGTTTTCAGGCAATTGTTCATTGATTTGATACGTACTGAAATTCAAGAAGTTTCCAGGATGTGCTAGTACATTTTGTAAGATAAATGGTGTATCTGGATTGGTTCCTGAGTATTGTATAATGCCGTCCATGTTTACATCATTGGCATTGTAACGTATCAAACTAAATGTTGGAAAGTTCAAGAAATTCCCTGGATCGTTCAATATGACTGATAATACATTTGGTGTGTCTGGACTAGTTCCTGAATATTGTACAACCGTATCTTCATTGGCGTTTCCGCACCACATTCCGTTCATCCCAGAAGGCATTCCAGAGCTTGTCTGTGCATTGCTTCCAAACGTAGCAATTGTTGTAAAATCAATTATTTCTGCGACATTGTCCGTAAATGTGATTGGACTGTTGGTCATCACACTTAAATGGTTTCGGTGTTGTATGGCTACATAATAATTTTCTTCTACTTCTGAGAAAACTACCGGAGATATTCCATCGGTAGCAACCACATCACCATCACGTTGCAAGAGTGCAGAACTTGCGTATCTTACAATTGTCGCATCAGTCACATCGCGCAATTCTATCCAAACCCAATCTACAATAGCATCATTTCCAGAAACAGTTAACACAGCAGCATCACAATTGAGCATGTCAGCATAAGGACTTCTCGTTGGTATGAGTCCACCCATACGCAAATCATCACGCATTAGATTTTCTTCGCCTACTATTGGATTTAACGCAGCTCCTTGCAAATATACTTTTGGACTGATGCGTAAGGAAGTAACACACGGAACTACATTGACATCAAAACTACAGGTAATCGTATTTCCTGCTGTATCGGTTGCTTCAAATGTATTGGTAGTTGTTCCCGATGGGAAGTCACTTCCACTTGGCAATCCTGCGGTTTGTGTCATCGGAAAACCTGAAAGCTCTAGTACATATCTTCTTGAACTTGTTGAGTTGATATCGTTCCAACGTCCGTTAGAGCGCAATTCTACATAGTCTTCGCCTGCTTGAAAATCATTCGGTTCGTTATCGTTCCAGTTTGTGTAATCGGATGTACTTCCTGAATGCCATTTGAATTCTCTTTCTTCATCACGATCTGTAAAACCAACGATTACAGAACCTGTTCCTGCTGCGTTGGTTGTTTCTGTGAGCCATTCGTTTAATGCTTCCGAATCAATTGTAGCGACAAAACCGTTTTGTGCTTCCGCATCAATGAATGCATCAGGAGCATTGAATGCAGCCTCGGATAAATAATATACTTTGTCGCCAAATTTACCCAAGTAGATAAATCCTGTAATATTTACCGCTTCGCAATTGTCTAATGCTAACGGAATATCAAAGTTGACGGTAGTATTACAACTGTTCACCGTAATGTTTGACGGACAATTTGCCACTTTTGGTGCTTGTGTATCATTTACAGTAATGACTTGTGTACAGGTTGCCACATTGCCGCCTTCGTCTGTGTATGTCCAAACGACATCTGTTGTACCAAGATCATACCTATCGGACGCATCGGTAGTATTGTTATAATCGTTTACTGCTACAGGACAGAAACTAAGATCATCTACATATGCTAATGGAATCGCTGCAGGATTTGGTTCTAAATTTGCGAGTGTAACAGGATAAAATGTAATTGAACCTAATGTACTTGAACCTGTTTCAGCTGTTGCAGATTGTGAGAACGGATGACTGATTACGGAAGTACCGTCGACAAAGAACTCACAGTTATCTCCATCAATATTGAATAAAAATTTAACTTCAAACCAAGTATCTTGTGGATAGTTGAAAAAAGTTCTAACATTGTTCACAAAATAAATGGCAGTTCCATCGGATAAAAATGCAATTTGATTGGCAAATTCTTCTCCTGGAGTTGCTGTTTTTTGAATGTTAAATGAAGTTGTACTTCCTGCTGGAATGTAAAAATATGTCGTCAACTCCCAAGCTCCAAACGAACGATTGCCCAAGTTGTATACCATGTCTACAGGTCCGCCTGCTGGAATTCCTGTTACTTTCATACTTTTGGTGCCACTTCTCGCCTGCTCTGTAGATATTGTTGCGCTTTGCTCAGGTGTATTTGGTGTCCACGTGTCCCAATTGCCATCTTGTCCTAAGAGAAGTCCTTCAGTGTATGTTTCTAAATCATCACTTTGTACGCAACCAATATTGTCGTCCATTACCGTTGGCATTGGCACAGTAACACTGGCTGCACAAATTCCATCATCATTCCCTGACGTAATATCAGTTGGACAGGTAATGGTAGGCGCCACACAGTCAAACTCATTGAATGTGATTTGTGCATCTCTATTGGTGAAGTTTGTAGTTGCGTAGGCTGCATCATCTACTAAAATACAGGTTAAACTTGGCAAGTTGAGTAAGTTTGCTGAAAGGATATTGGTATTGTTTCCGTTTCTAAAGTCAAAAAATGACAAATTCGGATTATCGCTGAACGAAATACGTGTCAATGCTGGATATCCAGAAGCATCAAAAGCAGCAAAGTTGTTTCCGGATATGAATAAGATTTCCAAGTTTGGTAATTGTGCTGGTAGTGTCAAATTCACCAATCCGACATCGTTTACATCTACGCGTTGTAAGAGCGGACTGTTTGATAAGTCTAAATCGGTGATTACTGATTGTCCTGAACCATCAAACTCTATAAGTTCTAGTAAAGGATTATTATTTAGTACTAAATTATTGATCGTAGCATCATTAAATTCTGCAGTTCTTAATTGCATGTTTGCGCTTAGATTCACTGTGTTAACTGTATCATCATTAAGTGTGAAATTTTCTAGTGCAGTAAACGCCTCAATTCCTGTAATATCTGTGATTCCTGTATTTCCAATGTTTAATGAAATTGCTACTTCTATCAACGCTGTTGGTACTTGTCCGTCGGCTGAAATATCATCGAATCCACTAGCTTCAAGTTCAGCTTCAAAAGCTGCATCCGGAATGGCAGTGTAGCGACAAAATTCAGAGAAGCTCGATTGTGCATCAATTGCTGTCCAATTGGCAGTGCTATACGCTACATCATCTACTTCAATACAAGTTAAATTTGAATTATTTGTTGCATCAAAATTTGTAATTGCTGTATTGTTTCCATTTCTGATATTGAAACTGGTCAGGTTGTTTCTTGAAACATTGACACGTTCTAATACGCTATTGTTAAACAAGTTTAAAGAAGTAACATTTGCATTATTTATATTAATTTCTTCCAACGCTACACAGTTCGATACATCTAAAGAAGTTAACGATGTTGAGGATGCTAATAGTTGTCTTAAATTCACTGCATTTGAGATGTCAATTGAAGTAAGGCTATTGTTGTTTTGTGTTTGTACATTTGTTAATTGCGTATTGTTTGAAAGATTTAGAGATTCAATATTTGTGTTGTTACAAAGCAATACTTGTAATGCCGTATTGTTAGAGACATCTAACTGTGTGATATTGTTATTAAATTTTATAGTTAAGCCCGTTAAAAGCAGATTGTTTGTCACATCTATAGCCGTTAACTCATTTGCCTCAATATCCAAAGTAC
>JBCCLS010000242.1:0-5793 GCA_039026835.1 Bacteroidota bacterium
ATGTATTCAATGAGGACAGTCAAACACATATCAATGCGTATACCGACAAAACCTATTATTATATTACAGCTGATGGCGCAGAAGATGGAAAAAGAATTCAGGAAGCTGCGCAACCTACAGCTACTGCAGATGTGACAATCACGGAGTTTGATGCGTATCAATTTCATGAAGTTGATAACATAAATATTGCAAAATTAGGCCGTAGATGGTTTGGAGAAGTATTCAACATTGAATCGGAGCGTACTTTTAATTTTTCATTACCAAATTTAGTCACTACCGAACCTGTACGTATTGGTATCAAACCTGCAGCGATTTCTAACGGTATCACAGCAATGAGTACGGTAATTAACGGTCAACCTGCTCAAAATGTCAATGGCGTATCTGCATTTAATTTTACATTCCCACAAATCAATGGTTCGCGTTTGGCAACACAGCATAATGTATCAGGCGTGCCATCCAATAGAAATGGACTCATTGTTGATGATGTTAATATAAGTTCAAGTGATCTTGCCATTACACTCAATTATGAAAATAATGGAGTTGCAGGTTCAATTGCATACCTTGATTACATTTCGGTGGAATCTAAAAGAACATTATCAGGAATTGACGATCAGTTCAAATTTAAATATAATGATGCAGCAAATAGTATTGGAACAGGCGAATATGTTATCTCTAACGCTGCGAATATCTTTGAAGTTTGGGACATAACAGATATTTGGAACGTAACCAAAGTTACCAACACTGCTTCAGCAAATACATTTTCGTTCAAAGCTTCTTTGGGAGAAGTGCGACAATATATTGCAGGAGATACATCACGTTTTTTAATTCCGACGATAGAACCAAACAATCAAGTATTAAATCAAGATCTTAAAGGTGCTGTTTTTGCTGATGGTGATGTAGAATATATCATTGTCACTCCTGAAAACTTAGCGTCTCAAGCCAATCGTATTGCAGATTTTCACCGAGGAAATTCTGGGATGATTGTCAAAGTGGTGACACTTAAAAGCATTTACAACGAATTCAATACTGGAAATCCAGATATAGGTGCAATTCGTAACTTTATAAAATATGTGTACGACAATGCAAGTGTGCCTGAAAACCGTCTAAAATATGTATGTCTCTTTGGAGATGCGTCTTATGATTATAAAGACAGAATCCAAGGAAACACCAACATCGTTCCTATATTTCAAGCCTACGAAAGTTTCAATCTGACCAGTGGATTTATGACAGATGATTATTTTGGAATGATGGATGACAACGAAGGAACGTTAGCAGTCACCGATCGTTTAGATGTTGCCATGGGAAGAATGCTCATGCTAGATCCAAATCAAGCCAAAACATTGGTTGATAAAACATTGGTATACTACAGTAAACCTGCATTTGGCCGTTGGAGAAATACAGTAACTATCGTTTCTGACGATGCAGAAAACAATTCAGATAAAGACTTACAAGTAGATTTAGATGCGTTGGCAGAAGTAATTTCTGTAGAAAAGCCATTCATTAATATTACCAAAATTCACACGGATGCTTTTGTGCAACAATCATCGGCAGCAGGAGAGCGCTATCCGGAAGTAAATGAAGCCATAAAAGACAACATTGCGCTAGGTTCGCTTGTAGTAAATTATTTTGGTCACGGTGGAGAAGATGGATTGGCAGGAGAGCGAATTTTTGAAAAAGTAGATTCGCAAGAACTCACAAATGACTGTCGCTTACCACTATTCATCACAATTACTTGTGAATATACGCGTTTTGACAATCCGCTTCGTGAAACGGCTGGTGAATTTATGTTTTGGAATGAAAATGGTGGTGCGGTAGCGTTATTAACTACAACGCGACAAATATTCCAAAATGTAGGTGTAAGTATCAACGAATTGTTAGCGAGATATTTATTCTCGTACGGTTCTAACGACTATCCAACAGTGGCAGAAGCATTACGTCAAACCAAAAACCTAGTCACTACCACAAACAAAAGAACGGTGTTCTTTATTGGAGATCCAGCAATGAAACTTGCAATTCCACGTCCAAGAGTCAATTTAACAGCTATCAATGACGTGCCAATTACGCAACCTACAGACACATTAAAAGCTTTAAGTAGAGTAAAAATTGCAGGAAATGTTACCGATGAATCAGGAAACTTGATGAGTTCGTACAACGGAACTGTATTCTCTACGATTTATGATAAAAAAATTCAGCGTCAAACCTTGTCAAATGATTTTCCTTTTGTGTTTGACTTTGAAACGCTGGGAGAAATTATCTTCCGAGGAAAATCGGGAGTGGTGGACGGAAATTTCGAATTTGAATTTGTGGTGCCGAGAGACATTACCATTCCTGTTGGAAATGGACGTATCAGTTTTTATGCTGAAAAAACAGGCGTGCTAGAAGATCATACAGGATACAATGTAGACTTTAAAGTAGGTGAACTCAACGAAGATGCACCTGCAGACAACGATGCGCCTGTGGTTAACTTATTTATGAATGATGAAAGTTTTGTGTCTGGTGGAATTACCAATGAATCTCCAGTATTACTTGCAAAACTCTCTGACGCCAACGGAATTAATACAGCAAGTGGAATTGGGCATGATATTATCGCCATTTTAGACGGTGATGAAGTCAATCCAATCATCCTAAACGATTATTACGAAACAGAACTCAACGATTATACACGCGGAATTGTGAAGTTTCCACTCCGTGATTTGGAAGAAGGACAACACACACTTTCATTAAGAGCGTGGGATGTATACAACAATTCAACAACGACCGAAATACAATTTACAGTCTTCAACGAAAACAACTCATTGACAATTACCAATGTGTTAAATTATCCTAATCCTTTCGTTAGCTATACAGAATTTTGGTTCAATCACAACAGTTCAAGTGAGTTGGATATTATGATACAAGTTTTTACCATTTCGGGTAAAGTAGTACGTACATTAATAGGAAAAACCAATGCAGGCGCTTCAAGTAAAGACTTTAGTTCGCTTTCGCGTGATATTATTTGGGACGGAAAAGACGATTTTGGCGATAAACTTGCGAAAGGAGTCTACGTATATAAGATTACGGTAAAATCTCCGTTAACTAATCAGAAAGTTGAAAAATTTGAAAAACTTGTAATACTATAAATAAAACCTATATTTGTTAAAATTTAACTGAATGAAGAAGCTAATCTTATCGATATTGTGTCTAATTCCACTAGGAATGATCGCACAAACCACGGTTGTCAATCCAAACGATACGCGAGTAATTACCACAGGTGTTCCCTTTTTACTTATTACTGCTGATGCAAGAGCAGGAGGAATGGGAGAACTTGGAGTTGCGACTTCGGCCGATACATATTCACAACAGTGGAATCCTGCAAAATATGCATTCATAGAAGAGCAAATTGGAGTGGGTGTAAGTTACACACCATACTTAAGTGACTTAGTAAATGATATCTTTTTAGGAAACTTAACATTTTACAACAGAATCAGTGAAAGAAGCGCATGGTCTGCAAGTATCAAATATTTTAGCTTAGGTGAAATCGAAATTATCACACAGCAACAAGCAGATATAGGAAACTTTACTCCATTAATTGAAAGACCAAACGAATTGGCTATTGATGCATCGTATGCGTTGCGTTTAAGTGATCAATTTGCGATGTCGGTTACAGGTCGTTTCTTGCGTTCAGACTTAAAATTACAATCACAACCTGATGTGGAAGCCAATGCAGCTAGTACCTTTGCGGTAGATATCTCTGGATTTTATCAATCTGAAGAAATTGCATACGACAGCTTTAACGGACGTTGGAGAGCTGGATTCAACATTTCAAACTTAGGGCCAAAATTAAAATATGACGAATTAGGTCAGGAAAACTTCTTGCCAACACAATTAAAACTTGGTGGTGGATTTGACTTTATTTTTGACGAATACAACAAATTGGCGGTAAGTGTTGAAGTAAACAAACTATTAGTGCCAACACCCCCAAAACTCGGATTTGTTGATGTAAATGACAACGGAAATCAAGATACGGACGATTTATCTACACCTGATGTTAACGAAAGTGAACCAACAATCATTGTAGAAGGTCAAGATGACAATGTAAGTTTTGTATCTGGAATCTTTCAATCATTCGGAGACGCACCAGGCGGATTCAGTGAAGAATTACAAGAGTTCACCTATGCATTAGGAGCAGAATATTGGTATCAAGATTCATTTGCACTTCGTGCAGGTTACTTCAATGAAGCTGAAGAAAAAGGAGCTAGAAAATTCTTTACCTTGGGTGCAGGATTCAAATACAGTGCTGTAACTATTGATGTTTCGTATCTATTTTCAGCATCACAAGTACTTAATCCATTGGAAAATACATTGCGTTTCTCACTAACATTTAACTTAGGAGATACTTACGACGAATTATAAAATTCATTCCATAAAAAATATCACAAAAACCTTTCAAGCTGCTTGGAAGGTTTTTTGTTTGTTGAGATTTAAAAGTTTATAGGTTTGGGAGTTTATAAGTTTAGGGTTTAGCAAAATGAGGAATCTTCTGTTTTATCAATAACAAAAAAGAGATCAATAAACATTCACGAATTCGTATCAGGAAAAGTTAAGAGTTAAAAAATGTAGACTTAGGAGTTTAACAAAAGAAGAACATTCAATTTCATTAAGAAAAACTAAAATACATAAAGCGATTCGTGAATTTGTGGCAAAAAGTTAAGAGTTAAAAAGTGTAGATCCAGGAGTTTAACAAAAGAAGAACATTCGATTTCATTAAGAAAAACTAAAATACATAAAGAAATTCGTGAATTCGTGACAAAAAGTTAAGAGTTAAAAGTGTTGAGTTATGAGTTTTAAATGGAAATCAATTGCAAAATTCAAAACGAACAGTATTTTATCTAACAACTAACAACTAACAACTAACACCCAACAACTAACAACTAACACCCAACACCCAACACCAACACCCAACACCCAACACCCAACACCCAAAAGTCATAAATATTCATTATCTTGCTAGAATCTTTTCGAATGTTTTGACAGGAATCGAGAAGCAAAAGAATTAGATTCATGCAGGAAATAAAAATTACGGCAACACTTACGTGTTACGACACTATAGAGGAACTTCCTCAACACATACAAAAACTTATGCAGCATGCAGTAGAAGCACGTGAAAAAGCATATGCACCTTATTCTAAATTTAAAGTGGGCGCTGCCATACGTTTGGAAAACGGCGTAGTAGTTACAGGAAGCAATCAGGAAAATGCAGCCTATCCGTCAGGACTCTGTGCCGAACGCGTTGCCATCTTTCACGCAGGAGCTAAATATCCAAATGTGAAAATGTTAGAACTATTCATCACAGCAACTTCTGAAATTCACATCAACAAAACTCCAATTCCACCTTGTGGAGCCTGTAGACAAGCTATTGCCGAATACGAAATGCGACAGGATACTCCAATTGAAATTTACTTTATGGGCGCAGAAGGAAAAATTATGAAATCTAATTCTTTGAAAGATTTACTACCATTAGTTTTTGATAAATCATATTTATAAAACTTGAAAAAATTAACGGATTATTTACGATAAAACGATTAAAAAATGTATTGTGAATAACTTTCTCTTTTTCGATAACGTTTTCGAAAAAATAAATCGTGTTAAAAGCGCGATAATTTGCAGCTACATTTTTTCACTTATCATTAAAATAGTATTTTTGTTATTCATACATTACACAAACAACAAGAAATACTAAACCCTAAAAATGGTTTTGAGATTTCCGAAAATCACAGAATCAACCAATTTGAAATAAATGGAAAAAATTACGAA
>JBCCLS010000243.1:0-5788 GCA_039026835.1 Bacteroidota bacterium
CATTAAATATTTTTTCTAAACTTAAATTGACGTTGAAGGTTTTACGAATTTCACTGAGTAATTTCAACGCTTTCAAACTGTGTCCGCCTAACTCAAAAAAGTCATCGTGAATTCCAATTTTTGGAGTGTCCAAGATGTGTTTCCAAATCTCTACTAAGTCTTTTTCAGTGGGCGTTTCAGGCGCTACGTATTGTGAATTTGTGGTAATGTGTGATTCGTTGTAATTGCGCAGTGCTTTTTTGTCTATTTTTCCATTAAAGTTCAATGGGAATTCATGTAAATACACAAAGAAGGTTGGCGTCATGTAATTTGGTAGCATCTCACCAATATAATTTCGTAAATCCAGAATTGGAATTTTTTGTGTTCCTGTGTAGAATGCTACAATTTCTTGTTCACCGTTGATTTCATTGACAAGCACCACTACTTGATCAATATCTTGATAATCTGCCAGCGTTTTTTCTATGGCAGACAATTCAATTCGATGTCCACGCACTTTTACCTGAAAATCTTTTCTTCCCAAGAACACAAGTTTACCATCATCTGTCCATTTTGCTAAATCGCCTGTTTTGTACAGTCGTTCCGTGTTATTATTTGAGAAAGGATTTGGGATGAATTTTTCTTTTGTTAGTGAATCTTTGTTGATATAGCCACGCGCTACACCTTTTCCGCCGATGTGAATTTCGCCAGCAACGCCCACAGGACATAGTTGCACGTCGTCATTTGCAATATAAATTTGCGTATTGGCAATCGGTTTTCCAAGGAAAACTGGAGCATCCGTAAGTTTTTCCATGGCAGACCAAATTGTGGTTTCTGTGGGTCCGTACATGTTGTATAGCGTAGCCTTGGTAAGTGCTTTGACTTCATTTTTAAGGTTGTTGCTCAGCGCTTCTCCACCAATAATAATGTGTTTTAATGATTTTATAAAGCGTTGCGAATATGTTTCGCTTTTCAGAATTTTTAGGAATGAAGGTGTCGTTTGTATCGCAGTGATTGGCGGTATGTCTCTTGCATTGGTTTTTGTAGGGACATTGTAATGTTTGCGCACTTCATTTAAGTGTTCTAAACCGTTTACAACTGTGTCTTTATCCAGTCCAAAATCAACTAAACATGCAATTTCTGTGACACCAATGAGGCGTATTTTTTGCACCATATTTGCCACACTTTCTTTGGTTCCCAATAATGCAGAATCTTGCCAGTAGCGTTCAAAAGCGAGATCGACTAGATTGTTTAAATCTTCTTCGTGTAAATTGGTATTGTCGCCATCTCTAAACTCTTTGAGCATGTTTCCAATAAGTCCCAAACTCGATTTTAGATACGATTTGAACGGTTCGCGTACCATTTCTTTGACCACAGCAACATCTTCCCCAATAAACGTATGCAACATCAGCGTAATTTTAGCTTTGTCAACAGAATGTCCATGTTCAACAAGTGCTTTTTTATACACATTAATATTGTCTTTGAGCTGATGTATGGTTTGTCCCAATAAGTGTGTTAGGATGTTGGCGCCAATTTTACCTGCCATTTCATAGGTTTCTGGATTTCCACCAGTAGTTACCCAAATTGGCAATTCTTCTTGAATCGGTTTTGGGAAGATTTCTACCGCAATTTCCTCTCCCACACCATTCATTCTTTTAATAGTATTTCCTTTCCAAAGTGAGCGCAACTCTTCTATTTGTTGGAACATTTTGGTTTTTCGATGCGGAAAATCATCCGGGCGTAGTACAAAATCGTTTGGCGTCCAACCCGAAGCAATCGACAATGATATTCTTCCTTTGGATAAATTATCAACTACCGACCATTCTTCGGCAACTTTTATAGTATCGTGTAATGGCAACACTACACTTCCCGAACGTATGTTGATATTATTGGTAATGGTCGCTAAAGAAGCTCCTACTACAGCTGGCGCTGGAAAGATTCCTCCAAATTCATGAAAATGTCGCTCAGGCAACCAAACCGCACTAAAATCATTTTGATCAGCATATTTCACGGTTTTCATCAACAAATCGTACTTGTTATTTTGATCGCCTTTTTGACTTGAAAAGAAAAACACACTGAAATCAGTTGATTTGGTTTTGTGTTCGTCTAAATACGAATCAAAAATGCTAAAGTCTGTGTTAGAACTTGCCACAGTGACCAGAATTCCTGAACATACAGTGTATAAAAGTTCTAGGATGGAAATGTCAAACGAAGTAGACGTAAGTGCTAGTAAATGATCGGAAGCATCCAACTCTAAATCGTTTCGCATGGCAATGATAAAGTTGACCAAATTCTGATGTTCAATCATTACGCCTTTTGGCTTTCCTGTCGTACCAGAAGTATAAATAATGTATGCTAATTGATTGGCATTCAATTGGTATAAAAGCGCGTCTGATGCATACTTTGTGTTGTGTTGTGCAAATTGTTGTACGTGTGTTTCTTCAATACAAATTTTGCAGTGACTATCGTCAAGAATGTACTCCGTTCGTTGTTTCGGATATTCCAAAGAGATTGGTAAATACACTGCTCCTGTTTTCATGATTCCCAAAATGGTGACAAGTAGCCACTGACTCCTCGGCATCATGATTCCAACAACATCGCCTTCCGAAACTTGATGTTCTTTTTGTAAATAGTGTGCAAATTGATTGGACAAACTATCTAACTCGTTATATGTCAAAGTTTCACCTTCATACACAACCGCAAAATCATTTCCTTTTTCAGAAACTATTTGTTGAAATAATGAAATGGTAGTTTCTGCTGGATTGAGGTCGTACTCAGTATCATTAAATTGCTCCGTAAGTCGTATTTTTTCATCAACATGTAAAAAATCAACTGAGCTTAGTTGTGCAGTTGGATTGCTGGTAAGCGTTGCTGCCAAAGCTCTGTAATGCTTCATGAATTGCTTGATCATCGCTTCTTCATACACATCTGTGTTGTAAACGACATTACAAATGATTTCGTCGTTAGTTTCTTCAAAGGCAAATTCTAAATCATTCTTTGATTTGTGTTCACCTAAACTCCAAACTTCATCAGCTGCTGTATTGTATTGATATGGATTTTCCGCATTGTTTGCAACTAATGAAATATTTTGCAAGCTGATGGAAATATCAAATATTGGACTGCGACTCGTATCTCTTGGAATGTCTAATTCTTCGACAAGTCGGTCAAAAGGATAGACTTGATTTTGGTAAGCTTCCAGTAGATTTTCTGTGACATTTTTATAGAATTCCGCAAAATTATTCGCTGTGTTTATTTCATTTCGAATTGACAACATATTGATAAACACACCAATTTGATCTTCAAAATCTGCATGCGATCTTCCTGCAATTGGCACACCAATAATTTGATCGTTTTGCCCAGAATATCGATGTAATAACACATGAAAAACAGCCAATAATGTAGAAAATAAACTTCCTTGGTGTGTTTTGGAGAATGTATTGAGTCTGTCGGCTTCTTCGGTAGTAAAAACCAATTGCAAACTCTTTCCATTATAGGTTTTGATGGAGGGTCTGAGTTTCTCCGTAGGCAAATCGATTAATGGTAATTCGCCTTTTAATTTGTCGAGCCAATAGTTTTTATGTGCGTCCCAGTTACCGCTTGTCAACTGATGTGATTGCCAAGATGCATAGTCTTTGTATTGAATTCGCAACGGCGTTATGGAGAAGGTTTCATCTGTCAATAACGATTCATAGATTTCCAGAATTTCTTTCTTCATGACTTCATTGGACCACGCATCGCCTACTAAATGGTGCATATTGAAGTAACACACAAATTGATCGTCTGCAAGACAGAAAATATGTCCGCGTAGCAATGGTCCATTTGCCAAGTCAAACGGCTTGAACGCATCTGCTTTGGTGAAATTTTCAATATATTGAATGGGATTGGCTATGGTAGCAATGTTTTCTATTGAAATTGGAATGTTGACCTCAGCAGTAGGAAGAATCCATTGACGAATTTCATCGTTTGTATTGGGTTTGAAAACTGTGCGTAAAATTTCATGTTTTGCTACCAATATATGAACTGCTTTTTTCAAAAGTGCTGTATCGTATTTTCCTTCCAGTTCTATGAAAGACGGCATATTGTAGGCAACGAGTCCTTCTTGAAATTGACTCAACACCCAAATTCTTCGCTGCGCATCTGACAGCAAATAACTTTCTTGTTCTGCCACTTTTGGAATTTCAGTATACTGATCTTCAGTCGAATCTGATAACAAACGTTGATGCGATTCAATGGTGTTTTGCTCAAAAATATCTTTGAGTGTTAGTTTCGCATTGAAGTTTTTGTGATATTCGCTTAGCAAACGCATTGCCTTCAGACTATTCCCGCCTACGGCAAAGAAATCTACATCAATTCCGATTGGTTCACGATTTAATACTTCATGCCAAATTTTTTGAATGTTTTCCTGTTGCGTATTTGTTGGCGGTTGATAGGAATTTGTATCTGTTGGAGTTTCTACGTTCAATGCTAGCAATGCTTTTGTATCTAGCTTTCCGCTTGAGTTCATTGCAAAATTGTCTACTTGCACTACCGCATCTGGCAGCATGTAATCCGTTAATTCGCCTTTTAGGAAATTGCGAATTTCTTTGGTAGCTATTTCATGTTCTGCCACAAAATAGGTAATGAGTTCAGTATCGCCGTTGGCTAGTTCTTTAGCAATAGCTGCAGCTTGCGTAATGCCTTCATATTTGAGTAATTTGCTTTCAATTTCTCCTAATTCTATTCGATATCCGCGCACTTTTACCTGCGTATCTTTTCTACCTATGAATTGAAGCAAACCGTTGTGATTCCACTTTGCCAAATCGCCCGTACGGTACATGCGCATTCCCAAAGCAGTGGTAAAGCTATTTGCGTTGAGTTGTGCTCTATTTAAATAGCCGATTGCCAAACTTGGTCCGCTGATATATAAATCGCCTTCAAAACCAATTGGCAATACTTCTTTGTTTTCATCCAACACATACAATCCATAATTGAGATATGGTGTTCCTATAGGTAAATCGGCAGTGTTTTCAGGAATGTCTTCTGATGAAGCAACTTTGTAGAATGTAGCATTTACAGTACATTCTGTAGGACCATATACATTAACAATTGCAAAATTTGACGTTTGTTTTATGGTTGAAAGTAAGGTTTTTGCCGTGGTTGTTTTAAAGCGTTCTCCTCCCAAAATGATTCTTTCCATAACATTCTCATGAATGTTTGCAGGAAAGTTTCGCGACATTTCTAAGTATAAAGAATGTGTACCGTCAGTTACTTGCATGTTGCGTTCAATGATGTATTGCCAAAGTGTGGCTACAGATGATTTTACCGCATCTGGAATGATATGCAACTCACAACCTCTGGTAAGCGCATATAAAAACTGTTGCACAGACGCATCAAACGAATACGATGCCATTTGCGCTACTTTGAGTCCGCGATTGTTGGCAGGATAGACATCTTTTTCCAATCCTAGCAAGAAATTATTGACTGCAATACTGGACACTAACACTGCTTTCGGCACACCTGTAGAACCTGAGGTATAAATTCCGTACAGTGCTTGCGTAGCGTCGAGTTCGTGTTGAACAAATTCCTCCGTACTTTCAAAACTTTCAATGTCTGCAAGTGTTGTAACGTTGACCAATCCTTTTGCTTGTGAATCTTCTAGAATGAAATCTACTCGTTTTTGAGGTGAATTTTCAGGAATTGGCATGTACGTAACGCCCATTCGGATACATGCTAAGATTGAGAATAAAAGTGTGTCACTTTTTGGCAATTGCAATACCAAACGATCGTTGGGAACTAGTTTGAATTTTTCTGTAAAATAATTTGCAAATTGTTC
>JBCCLS010000244.1:0-5773 GCA_039026835.1 Bacteroidota bacterium
ACACCATTAGCAGGCTGTTTTGTACTAGAACCTCAAGTATTTGGAGATTCTAGAGGAAGTTTTATGGAAACGTATAACGAACAAAGATTTCCAGCAAAAGTACATTTTGTGCAAGACAATCAATCCGTTTCACAAAAAGGCGTACTCCGTGGACTACACTTCCAAAAGGGAGCATATGCGCAGGCAAAACTTGTGCGTGTCATTCGTGGTGAAGTGCTAGATGTAGCAGTAGACATTCGACCGAATTCTGAAACCTTTGGACACCATTTTTCCATCATTCTAAATGCAGAAAACAACAAACAACTCTTTGTTCCCAGAGGATTTGCTCATGGTTTTGTGGTTTTGAAAGACGATACTATTTTTGCGTATAAATGTGATAATTTCTACAACAAAGAAGCCGAATCAGGAATCATATACAACGATCCTGATATTGCAATCGACTGGATATTACCAGCAACAGAAATTTTACTCTCAGAAAAAGACAAAGTACTTCCAAACTTGAAATCCATTTCGCTATGAAAACCGTATTAGTTACCGGTGCTAACGGACAATTAGGACAGTGTCTTCGAAAAATACAAACGCAACATGCGGCTATTGATTTTCATTTTGTGTCTATTCACGAACTAGACATTACAGATGCCGCAAAAGTACAAGCACTTTTTGTAAATCATACCTTTGATTATTGCGTCAATTGTGCCGCGTATACCAATGTAGAACTAGCAGAAAGCGAACAAGAACTGGCTTTTCAGGTCAATGCGGAAGCTGCTAAATATTTGGCAGAAATTTGTACGCAACACCACACGACACTCATTCACATTTCTACAGATTATGTGTTTGATGGAGACAAAACGGAACCATATACCGAAACTGATATTCCCAATCCGATTAGCGTGTATGGCGCTTCTAAACTAAAAGGCGAACAACACATTCAACAAATACTCAATAATCACTTTATCATTCGCACATCATGGTTGTATGCTGAATTTGGGAAGAATTTTTACAGAACGATGGTACAAAAAGCCAAAGAAAAGGCCAATTTAACCATTACAACCGAGCAAACAGGAACACCGACGAATGCCAACGATTTGGCTGAATTGATTGTGACCATTATCAACACAGAAAATACCGATTACGGAGTGTATCACTTTAGCAATGACGGCGAAGCTACTTGGTATGATTTCACTAAAGAGATCATCCAAAATATGCATCTGGCGGAAGCCGATCAACCTTCGTTACAACCTGTTGCTACCTATAAAACCAAAGCTGCGCGCCCCAAAAATAGTGTGCTAGACAAAACCAAAGTACGAAGCATTATCACTACCATTTCTTGGCAAGAAAGTCTTCGCAATCTCATGAACTCAGTAACATTTTGATGAAAACATATCTATACAACGCAATTGAAACTGCTGTGCAAGCAGGGAAAATTATTATGGATATTTATGAAAATCAAATTGTAGCTGTAGAGCGAAAATCAGACGATTCTCCCGTGACGATTGCTGATAAAACCGCCAATAAATTCATAGAAGCACAATTAGCAAGCACACAAATTCCTGTATTGAGCGAAGAAGGCGAGCATGCCGCATATCACATTCGCAAGCACTGGAAACAATGTTGGATCGTCGATCCGTTGGACGGCACCAAAGAATTCATCAAACGAAATGGTGAATTTACCGTGAATATTGCGTTGGTAGAAGACGGAAAAGCCTTGTTGGGCGTCATTTATATTCCTGCTCAAAAATCGTTATATTTTGCCATTACGGCAGAACAGAAAGCATTTCGGTTAGTGCTCAACGAACATTTGGTCACTCGTGAGCTATTGAAAGATGCTGAGCAAATTTTTGCATCCGATGAAAGTGACGAAATTACGCTTACGTCCAGTCATTCGTACACCAATCAAAAAGTATTGGATCTTATTGATTCGCTAGAAACTGAAGGCAAAGAAGTCAATCTGATTATGGCAGGAAGCTCGTTAAAATTTTGCCTAATGGCAGAAGGACAAGCTTCTTATTATCCGCGTTATGCACCAACTATGGAATGGGATACGGCTGCAGGTCATGCTATTTGCAATGCAGTAGGATTGGAAGTCTATTCTCTAGAGACCAACCAACCGTTACAATATAATAAGGAAAATCTACTAAATCCGTGGTTTCTTGTCCGGAAAATAGTCTAAACAACTTCTTGCAAAAAAGAGATTTTGCAGCACATCAATAATTTCCTAGAGTTAAAATTTATAGCTAGTTTTACAGTGAATTAAAGAAACATGTATCAAGAAAAATATTACCCAGAACACCTACACACATATAGTTTTCTAATTACTGGTGGCGCCGGATTTATTGGTGCCAATTTGGTTGCTTACTTGCTACAACACAATGCTAAAAAAGTGCGTGTGTTGGACAATTTGGCTACAGGCTTTAGAAACAATATCGCTGAATTTGAATCACATCCAAATTTTGAATTCATACAAGGCGATATTCGCGATATAGACGTTTGTAAAACTGCTGTGGCAGGAATGGATTTTGTATTGCACCAAGCGGCTTTGGGTTCGGTACCGCGTTCCTTCAACGATCCAATTACGACTAATGCCGCAAACATTTCAGGCTTTCTTAATATGTTAGTAGCTTCTCGCGAAGCAGGCGTACAACGCATGGTATATGCAGCTTCTTCCAGTACATACGGAGACAGCAAAGCATTACCCAAAAAAGAAGAAATCATAGGAAAACCCTTGTCTCCATACGCCATTACAAAATATGTGAATGAGTTGTATGCGGATAATTTTTCTTCACATTTTAATTTTCACACCGTAGGACTGCGTTATTTCAACGTATTTGGTCCTAAACAGAATGTAAAAGGTGCGTATGCGGCCGTAATTCCATTATTTTTTAATGCGGGAATCCATAACACAAAAGTAACCATTAACGGTGATGGAAATCAAACTAGAGACTTTACATTTGTAGAAAATGTAGTACAAGCAAACATCAAATCATTATTTGCCGACATTACACAGCACGAAGTCATTAATGTCGCTGTAGGCGATCGTATTAGTGTGAATGATTTGTGGAAAGAAATTAAAGAAATTACGCAAAGTAGTGTAGAAGCACAGCACGGCGAAAGTAGAATTGGCGACGTACGCGATTCGCTAGCCGATATTTCAAAAGCCCAACGAATACTTGGATACCAACCACGCTATAAAATTCACGAAGGCTTACAAATCACGTATAACTATTTTGCAACTCAAAACAAAAAACCATGAATAATCAAGTGATAGCCATTGTAGGATTGGGATATGTAGGTTTACCATTAGCGGTAGCGTTTAGTAAAAAAGGGTTTGATGTCATCGGTTTTGATATTAATACCGAACGCATTCAGGAACTGCAGCAACATACAGACAACACATTGGAAGTAAGTCAGCAAGAATTGCAAGAAGCTTCTTCGATTCTATATACAGACGCTATTGACGAATTGAAAAAAGCTACGATTTACATTGTGACAGTTCCGACACCGATTACAAATCAGAAATTACCCAATTTAAATCCATTACGCTCAGCTTCTGAGTCTGTGGGTTCGGTATTAAAAAAAGGTGATATTGTCATTTATGAGTCTACAGTTTTTCCAGGATGTACGGAAGAGTTTTGCGCGCCAATTTTGGAAAAAGTGAGTAAGTTGACCTATAACGAAGATTTTTACTGCGGATATTCTCCAGAACGCATCAATCCGGGCGATAAAAAACACCGCATCGATACGATTGTGAAAGTTACTTCGGGAAGCACACCTGAAATTGCAACTGTAGTTGATGCTTTATACGGTCAAATTATTACTGCGGGAACGTTTAAAGTGTCGTCCATAAAAGTGGCTGAAGCGGCGAAAGTGATTGAAAATTCGCAACGAGATATCAACATTGCATTTGTGAATGAACTGGCTTTAATCTTCGGTAAATTAGATATTGACACACATGAAGTACTGGAAGCAGCAGGCACAAAATGGAACTTTTTACCATTTACTCCAGGATTGGTAGGCGGTCATTGTATTGGTGTTGATCCGTACTATTTGGCACAAAAAGCACAGGAAATTGGACATCATCCAGAAATTATTTTAGCAGGAAGACGCATCAATGATAGCATGAGCGAATACGTTGCCACAGAAGTACTCAAATTGATGGTACAAAAGGAAATTGCAATTAAAGATGCTAAAATTTTAATGTTGGGCATTACCTTCAAAGAAAATTGTCCGGACATCCGAAACACAAAAGCTGTTGATTTGTATCAGTTTTTCAAGTCGTTTCACATGAATGTGGATATATACGATCCGTGGGCATCTGTGGAAGAATTGCAGAAAGAATACGGAATTGACATCAAAAACGAACTGGAAGCAAATGTTACCTATGACGTTATTGTCAATGTAGTAGCACACAAGGAGTTTTTAGACTTAGACCTCGCTACGTTGAAGAAAAACAAATCAATTGTGTACGATGTCAAAGGAAATTTAGACAGAAATAGTGTCGACAAGAGATTGTAAATTTACTATTGATATACAATTTTTTTTTATAAATTGCTTCTTTTCTATTTAGTACCTAAACATATAAGAAATAATGAAGAAATTAGTTGTATTCGCCTTTATTACACTATTGTTGAGCTCTTGTGGTGAAGAACAGAAGCGATTTGTCTTTCAACCCAATGCTGATACTGGAAAAGATGTATCTATTTCTCATCAGAATGAAACTGGAAACTGGTCTAGCTTAGATCGAATTCACATGCTTTCTTTATCGGCTAATGATTCTATTCCGAATGATGCCCGATTTTTATTGCGATTTGGTTTTAGAACCATTCCAGAAACTGCAACAATTGATTCTGCTTATATTTACTTAGCTGCTATTGAACCTGGGCATTTTGGAAAAAACAATTCCTTCAATATGTGTCGCATCAAAAATGTGTGGGTAAACGACAAAGTCAACTGGCAAGATCAACCTTCTATTGACAAAGAAAGTGCCGTTACATTTCCGGCTCCTACCGACAATCTTCAAGATTATAAAATTGAAGTTACCAATTATGTCAAAGACGTTTTGAATAAAAAATATACCAATAACGGACACATGTTTATGTTGGAAGACGAAACAAAATCATATAAAGGTCTCAGGTTTCACTCAAGCAATAGCGAAAATGAAGAAAAAAGACCTAAATTGGTAGTCTATTATAAAGAGTAGCTAAACAATTTTTTAATCTATGAGATCAGAAAGGAAAACCCATTTCTTTTTGGAGAATTTATTGGTCATATTTTTGGTATATGATTTCATAGTTAAACTAATTGTCGCCTACAGTAGCTACGCTGTACTATTCAAATATATCATCGTTTTTAAGGTAGTATACCTTATTTTTCTTATTGTATATTACAAATTAAAAATCACCAATTACACATTAGTATGGACCGTTGTAGCGCTGTCTATTGCGTACGCATTGGTACAAGCGTTTTCGTATGATGTACTGTATGCTGATGATATTAATTTCAACGGATATTACTTTCTGAGCAGTATTCTTCCTATTGCTTTTTTATGCTTTTGCTTTAACATAGACGATCGCATCATACAGCGGCAAGTCAACGTGTTTTTGTGGTTTATTCTAGTGAGCGCACTGCTTATTTTTATAGGATATTTATTTGATATAAAAGTATTTAAAGCGTATTACAGAGCTGAACGCTTTGGTTTCATAGGATTGCTTATGTATCCTGCTTCGTGATGATACAAAAGCAATCCTATGAAACCAAAGCGTTCAGCTCTGTAATA
>JBCCLS010000245.1:0-5744 GCA_039026835.1 Bacteroidota bacterium
GAAGCGATTCAAGCAGTAGCCACAGCCAAATTAATTTATATTGAATTGGGACAAGTAGAAGTCTATGCGAATTGGGTAAAAAATTTAGATTTTGTCGATGTGTCGGATGCGGAATTGGACAAAGCAACGTATGAAGCGGCTGAAAAACAATTCATCCAAAACAATACAGACAAAGCGATTGAAGGATTTGAAAAATATGTACAGCAATTTCCGAACGGATTGAGCGCGGTAAAAGCAAATTTCTATTTGGCACAATCGTACTTCAGCAAAGGCGAAACACAAAAAACCATTCCGCATTACGAATATGTATTGCAAAGTGAACGCAACGAATACACAGAACAAGCGTTGGCAAGATTGGCGCAAGTATTACTAGAAACAGACAATTACACCAAAGCAGTTCCTGTATTAAAACGCTTAGAAGAAAGTGCTGATTTCCCTCAGAATGTGACCTACGCACAATCAAACTTAATGAAAATTAATTACGAGCAAGACAATTACGAGGAAACATTTGCCTATGCTGCGAAAGTATTGGCAAATGATAAAATTGACGATCGTATCAAAAGTGATGCACATGTGTTTATTGCGCGTTCAGCAATTGCAACTAATGATGAAGACAAAGCAAAAGCAGCGTATGTAGAAGTGCAAAAAATTGCTACAGGAAAGTTGGCAGCAGAAGCGTTGTATTATGAAGCGTATTTCAAAAACAAAGACAAAGATTACGAAGGTTCTAATAAAGTAATTCAAAAACTAGTAAAAGACTATTCTAGTTACAAACAATTTGGTGCCAAAGGACTTATTTTGATGGCAAAAAATTCCTATGCTTTAGAAGATTCATTTCAAGCTACGTACATTTTAGAAAGTGTCATTAAAAACTTCCAAAAATATCCGGAAGAAGTGGCGGTTGCACAAGCAGAATTGGCGAAAATAAAAGCGGCAGAAGCCAAGCGAAATTCGTCAGTAACACCAGTTGAAGATGAAGGTGGAAACTAACAGCAACACAGACACATTGAAATCAAACACAAACTTACAAAGCAAGCACAACATGCGAAACATCATAAAATCAACGTGTATTCTAGTCATCTTTTTCATTGCAAATCTGGCGACAGCACAGGAAAAAGAAAAAGAGAAAGACAAGGAAAAAGACAAAGAAAACATCGGAACGGAAGTTGTCAACGTAGTAAAACCATATACGCCATCTGTTTCAGATGCGTTCAAAATTAAACAATCGCCTTCGTTGAACGATAAGGAAACTGGAAAAAAGAAGGAAATCAAATATTCTATTTTTTCCTTTCCAGTAGCTTCTACTTTTACGCCAGCCAAAGGAAGAGCGGCGAATTTAAAGAAAGCCAAAAGAGAAAAATTATACAACACCTATGTATCACTCGGTTTAGGAAATTACAACACTGCTGCTTTGGATTTTTACACAAGTAAAGCCATCAGTCGTGATGAAACTTTTGATATTTCGCTGCGTCATCATTCTTCGCAAGGCGGCATTGACGGTGTGGTATTGGATGATAATTTCTTTGATACAAAATTGGACTTGGCGTACATCAATCGCAGTCGCGACTTATCATGGAAAGCCAAAGCTGGCTATCAACATCAAATTTTTAATTGGTACGGTTTGCCAGATATTGCCATTACACCGACAATTATTGATGGAATTAGCGAGCAGCAAACTTATCATAATTTGTATTTGGGAGCGGATGTAGATATGGAAGATTCGTTCTTTAATGGCGGAAGTATCATGTATAGACGCATGTTTGATGCGTTTAGCTCAGGTGAAAACAGATTAATTTTGCAACCAGAATTTGAAGTAGAAATCGCTGGCGAATTGATCAACACGCTAGTAGATTTGGATTATGTAGGTGGCACATTTGAAAACAATTTTTTCGGGACAGGAAGTATTGACTACAGCATTCTAAAAGCAGGAATCTCTCCAAGTTTGGTCATCTTACGTGATGATTTAACAGTAAACTTCGGTGCTGGAATTTACGTGGGAATGGACTTAGAAAACAGCGATAATGACATCTTTATTTATCCTAGAATTACAGCGCAATATCGCTTAAGTGGTGATGATGTAATTGCCTATGGAGGAATTGAAGGTGACTTACGTCAGAACTCGTATTACGACTTTGTTCAGGAAAACTTTTTCATGTCGCCAACCTTGGGAATTGCACCAACCGATCAACAATACAACGGTTATTTAGGAATCAAAGGAAAGCTAACGTCTAACATCAGCTATAATGCTAGGGCTTCGTACATGTCAGAAAAAGGAAAAGCTTTATTTACTGTAAATCGATTCAATCCGTCGCCTATTGCAGACAACGGATACACTTTTGGAAACTCCTTCAACGTCGTATATGACGATGTAAACACACTCTCGGTATTTGGTGAAATCAATGTAGACATTACAAGTAATTTTAAATTTGGAGCCAAAGCAGAATATTTCAATTACAGTACAGATACGCAACAAGAAGCATGGAACTTACCAGATTTGGAAGCATCAATCTTTGCGGATTATCAAATCAATGAAAACTGGTTTGCTGGCGCTAACATCTTCTTTGTAGGAGAGCGTCAAGACTTCCAAACCTTTGCTATTGGCACAACCATTCAACAAGATCAAATGGTAACTTTAGACAGTTTTGTAGACATCAATGCGCATGTTGGCTATCGCTTCAATGATCGTTTGTCTGTTTTCGCGAAAGCAAACAATATCGCCAATCAAGATTACCAGCGTTGGGTAAATTTCCCTGTACAGCAATTCCAAATCATGGCAGGTGCTACTTATAAATTCGATTTTTAAATGTTATATGATAACGATAAGCTGTGTGAAGTCTCAGACTTCATATAATATATACAAAGCGTTCCATCACAAGGAGCGCTTTTTTTGTGAATTTTCTTTGGATAAAATCTACTTGAAGATGAAGCATTATAAAAAGTTGTATTTTTAGTTTTTAAATTACTTTTCGAATGCGCTTCTTGGAGCGAAGTGTTTTCTAAAAGAACGTTACATAAAGTCTGAGACTTTATGTAATAATTCATAAAACTAAAAACTCTCTAAATGACCAAAAAACTATTCCTACTCGCACTAACCGCAATTTTATTCTCTTGCGAACAAAAACAAACTGTGGATACCATTGTATTCAATGCAAAAGTCTACACAGTTGATGACAACTTTTCCAATGCAGAAGCCTTTGCTGTGAAAGATGGAAAATTTGTTGAGGTAGGAACCACCAGTGATATGCTTGCAAAATACGAAGCGACACAAAAATTGGATATTGAAGGAAAAGCAGTTTTTCCAGGTTTTATAGACGCGCATTGTCACTTTTACAGATTGGGAACTGACAAGCAGCGCGTAGACTTAATCGGCACCAAAAGCTATGAAGAAGTCATACAGCGTATTTACGAATTTCAACAAGAAAAAAATGTACCGTTCATCACAGGTCGCGGCTGGGATCAGAACGATTGGGAAGTAAAAGAATTTCCAACCAAAGATCGTTTAGACAAACTATTTCCCGATACGCCAATTGCCTTAACGCGTGTGGACGGACATGCGTTTTTGGTAATTCAAAAAGCGTTGGATATGGCGGGAATGACAGCAGCAACATATATTCCGGGAGGAGAAGTACAACTCAAAGACGGCAAACTCACTGGGATTTTGGTGGATAATCCAATGGATTTGATTGATAAAGTCATTCCAAAACCCAATAAAACCCAACAAATTCAAGCCTTACTCGATGCACAAGACGAATGTTTCCATTACGGATTGACTACCGTAAATGATGCAGGATTGGACAGAGATATTATTGAATTGATAGACAGTCTGCAAAAAGCAGCAGCGCTTAAAATTCGCATGTATGCAATGATTAGCAATACACCTGAAAATATTGCATATTACATTGATAAAGAACCGTACAAAACAGATTATTTAAATGTGTGTTCTATCAAAGTATATGGTGATGGAGCTTTAGGTTCGCGAGGTGCTGCATTGAAAGAACCATACACAGATCAGCACAATCATTTTGGTGCTATGGTCATCAGTCCTGCAGAACTCTCTAAACTAGCAGATCGTATTGCCAAAACAAAATACCAAATGAACACGCATGCCATTGGTGATTCTGCCAACTATCAAGTGCTAAAAACCTATGCAAAAGCGTTGGAAGGACAATCCAATCGTCGCTGGAAAATAGAACATGCACAAGTCATTGACGAACCTGATTTTGATATCTTTAAAAACGAAAATATCATTCCGTCCGTGCAACCAACACACGCCACAAGTGATATGTATTGGGCAGGCGAACGTTTGGGAGAAGAACGTGAAAAAGGTGCGTATGCGTACAAAAGACTCTTAAACTTATCTGGAAAATTAGCATTAGGAACCGATTTTCCTGTAGAATATGTAAGTCCGTTCAAAACGTTTTATGCTGCTGTAGCGCGAAAAGACTCTGAGCATTATCCCGAAGGTGGATATCAAAAAGAAAATGCCTTATCTCGTGAAGAAACCCTCAAAGGAATGACCATTTGGGCAGCGTACAGCAATTTCGAAGAAAACGAAAAAGGAAGCATAGAAACTGGAAAATTTGCAGATTTCATCGTCTTAGATAAAAATATCATGGAAATTCCAGAAAACGATATTCTTGAAGCAACAGTATTAGAAGCCTTTATTGCTGGTAAAAAAGTGAAGTAAGTTTTTTCAGGTGTTGGGTTTTAGGTTTTGGGTCTTAGGTCGATTCTATGCTTAATTCAAAATTTAGCATTTAAAATTCAACATAAAAGTTTCAAATAAATACAAAAAGGTTTACACTGAGCCTATCGAAGTAGTGATTGTCTTTTTATATGATTCGTCATTGCGAGCGCAGCGCGGCAATCTGTATAAATCACAACAAGATTCCGTATTTGAAACAAGCATGTTTACATTATTCGTTACATAAAATTGTTATTTGTTATATGAAGTCTCAGACTTCATATAACAAACAAAAACTCAGAAATCGGATGATTTCTGAGTTTTCAAATAACCAATAATAACAATAAATAAAGAATAATTAAAAACTAAACGGTACCGCAACACTAATATTGTCCCATGCTAGTATCATGCGAGTACCATCAGTTTCCTTTGTGAATGCGATAGAAAAATGCTCTATCTCATCAATTTTTTTCACTGGAACATCGAGGCGAGCTACGTCTTTATCCTTATCATAATAATAAGAACCCCAAACATCCGTATCAGCATTTATAATAATAGTCCAAGATTGCTTATTCGGAATCGTGAATAACGTGTACGTTCCGGCTTTAATTTCTTGGTCTCCTAATGTAACATCTTTAAAAAAAGTAACTTCAGTGGCTTCATTAGCTCCTGTGCGCCAAATTTTTCCATAAGGCACCAAACTTCCGAAAATACGACGTCCTTTCTTTTGTGGTCTTCCGTAAAGAACCTTAATCGCAGGAGGCGCATTTCGTTTTGCTTTAAAATAACTGATGTCGTGTGGACTTTTATCAATATCACTAAACTTTTGAGCAGCAACGTGTGTGCTGAAAAAGAAAGCAATAAGTAACAACCCTGTAGTTAAAAAGTGCTTTTTCATGGTGCAATTCTTACGATATAAAATTACTAAAACTTCTTCTTAGGATTATGTTAAACTTTCAATCAAGATGTTAAAATTATACGGAAAATAGGGAATTTGACAGTGATTGTTACAGAAAACTAGCTGACTTCTCAATGAAATAAATCGGCTGTATTCTAGTAA
>JBCCLS010000246.1:0-5721 GCA_039026835.1 Bacteroidota bacterium
ATAATCCTCATGATCATGTCCGCCTTAGAATGTAAAAAATCCTTTTCCTTTAATTCCATGAATATAGCGACCTTCACCATTGGTTTTATTTTCGCCTAAAATTAATACAGAAGGTTTAATCTGTGAGCGATCAAAACTGGTAGTTTGTCCCATAAAACCTTTGACTAACGCCGTGTGGTTTTGACATAACATGGTTGGAATTGGATCCCATTTTGCGGAAAAATCCATCAGCGTAAAATAATCTGCGTCTTTGACAATACGCCTTTTGGACGTCATATCGATCGAAGAAAATTCATATTTCGTCGGACTGCGCTCCAATTCAAAGTTGGTAAACGCAAATGTTCTGTTATAATCAATTTTATTCTGATAATTTCTATCCGACACATCGCCATCAAACATCGGTTCGCAAATATCAACACCTTCGGCTGCTAATGCAATATCAAAACTGTCGGTAGCGCTGCACATCGCAAACATAAATCCGCCACCAATTACATAATCGCGAATCTTCAAAGCAACATCAAGTTTTTGATCTGAAACTTTCGAATATCCTAACTTCTTCGCTAATGCTTCCGCTTCTTTCTTTTCACGAATATACCAAGGCGCTGCTCTGTAAATTCCATAGAATTTTCCATATTGTCCCGTAAAATCTTCATGATGCAAGTGCAGCCAATCGTACTTTATCAAATCATCCGCCAACACTTCTTCGTCATATACGACGTCATATGGAATTTCGGCATAGGTCAACACCATGGTTACGGCATCGTCCCACGGTACATTTCCTTTTGGAGAATATACGGCAACTTTGGGTGCTTTTTCTAAAATTACAGCTTCTTGATTTTTACTTGGACTGGCGATTTCTTCCAGAATTTCCGTGGTTCTTGAATCCGACAAAATTTCATACGAAATACCTCGAATTTTACATTCCTTTTCTACCGCATCAACAGCAGGCAACAGAAAAGAACCGCCACGATAATTGAGCAACCATTTCACCTTGATCTTCTTTTCAAGCGACCAATACGTGATTCCATAGGCTTTCAAATGATCTTTTTGTGATTCTGCATCCATAGGAATTAGGATGTAAGAAGCATAACTAATTGCGGAACATAGCAACAGCAGTGTTACTACGATAATATTTTTAATTTTCAACTGCATCTCTTTTTAGATAACGGAAAGATACGCAAAAATTATGCTGCGAAGAAGAATTTATCGTTTCTCTAACAATTCTATCACATCTTCACTGACTCGCTTTTAGAGTTCGTTCAAAATCAAACAGCAATAATCGGCTTTATATTCAATAATGATTGTTTTAACAATTCTTATCGGGGTTTCAGAAAAAAGTCCGCACATTTCCTATAGCTCTATTTTAATTTTACCAAACTACCACAAGCAAACGCGAGTATACAATAGAAAACGTATTAGCATCAATTACAAAAATATCCCTCAGAAAAAAACCTCCTTTTAAAAAAGGGAAAAACACTGAAGGAAAAAGCGTCGAAACACTAACATTCAAAAATTAGCTTGTAGGTAATTTTGAATATCAAATTTCAATAGTAAACTCATATGGAAAATACCGTAATTATCAACTCTATAGGAAATGCTACTCCTGGAGCTTCAAAAGTATTGTCGGACGCACTCAAAGTTCCGCAAGATTATATTTTAAAATTATTATACAACGCGCCTTCCGTCCTATTTCAAAAAGTAGATAAAGACACCGCACAAAAAGCAGAAGACACATTGACCAAACTCGGCTTAGATGTATCTATTTGTACGAAAGAAGATGAAATTGACCTGACAACGGAACTAATTGATATCAGTGTGAGTCTCAACAACATTTTACACTTACCAAAAGTAATTGAGCAATTAGCTGTTTTCTTAGGATGCAAGCAATCAGAAGTGTTGAACTTATTACTGAATGAGCCAAGTATTGTGTTGGGTAATGTCTCTGTCGCTACGGCGGAAGCGTTACAGAAACGTACGGATGCGAATGTACATTTTTCAAATCCTCGCAAAGATGTATACACAGTGCTTATTAGCAAAGAAGCTGAAAATGGACAACTACGCAACATTGAAAAAGTACTCAAAACCAAGGCTTCAGAAACTGACACTGCGTATGTGATTGAAAATATCTCCTACGATCACTCACAATTATTATGGAGACAATATCAAGCAAACAATGCGGTAAAACTACTCAACCAAAGTCATCAATTGGTATCTGTGATCTTGGAAGATTTTGAAGTTGCCAACAAAGCACACATGGCATTTTTGACTGAAAAAGTAGGCATGCCACAAGAAATTTTGGAAGATGTGCACGAAGCATTGCCTATTTCATTGTTTGAACATGTAAACAGAATTCAGGCACAAACCATTGAAGCAGAATGTGCTGAAATTGGACTAAAAACTAGCATTGAAACCGATTTCAATTTCAAGAAAAAATTACACATCGAGGATATTGAAGATGCTGAAAAAGTAACTACTATCCTAGCACAATTTATCGCTAAAGAAAACCTTCCAAAAGCAAATGTAACAAGCTGGACAAGCAACGAAGAAGTGCCACCACTTATTGCTAGATATCTTTTAGCACAACTAGAACAACTACAATGCAACCCTGAAATCATCAACTAACTATGGAAACAAAAATGCTACACTACCGAATTGCAGAACGTGGAAAAATGCACACTTTAGACAAAAACTACAAAGAAGCATTGCGTCACTACAAAGAAGCCATGAAAATGTCGCAACAAGAACAAGACAGCGAACTCTTCTTTCAGCATTACAGTCAATGTGTCATGGAAACCTTAGAACTTTCAGGTGCATACGATCAAGTCATTGAATTCTGTGTAAACTATCGCGCTTTCTTACAGGAAAAAGAGCAAAATGTATTGGTGCGTAAACACAATGCTTTTGTGAGTGAACGACAAGCAATTCAGCACATACTTAAAGAAGAACAAGAAGAAGCAAAAGCATTACTCCAAGCGATACAAAAAGATCTTGGAAGAGGCAAACAACCTATTACAGATGAGTTGCTAGGTTGGTTACATCGTGGATACAAAGTCAATAGAAATCAATTGACTCGACTCCAAAAGAAACATAATTATTTTATTGTGAGAAAAGAATCAGTGAATCCCAAAATTGCCATGGATTTGCCTGAGGGCGTTTCTCCTTTTTAACTTTTAAAAACAGAAAATGGCAGACGTAAACACATTTGATCAAGGATCAAAAATACTACAAAACGTTGACGTGAGTAGTATGGTCACAGCGCTCGCCTTGGGTATTGCAGAAGCTCAAGAACGGCTCGACACAAACTCGGTTTCACAGCTCATTCGGCTTTCCGAAAGTAAAGTGGCTGGGAAATCATTATTAGAACTCGGGTTTCAACCCGCATTTTACGCTTTTGACTATGCTGATATTTCAGCGTCCATTAGCTTAAAAATGGCAGTCAAAGAAGAAGTTGAAGTGGATTTTAGTCTCTCCGTAGATTACAAAAACAACACCACTTTCGACAAAGACTTTTTTGATCAATTAAAGAAAAATAAAAGCAAATCGTTGAGTAAATATTCCAAAACCCAAAAGGATATTTCACTCAAAGCAAGTACTTCCAAGGACGTTAGTATCAACGAGAAATCTTTTAAAGTTCATAAAGAAGAAGGTTCGTATACTAAAATTGAAAAATCTGAGGAAGAAATTCGCGATGCAGCTAATGAATTACGCGTAGAAAGTGTAGTTGAAGATAAAAATGAATTGACACAAACCACCAATGTGAACAATATCTTCATCCGAAGAGAAGATGGTTTTATTGTAATTGTGGAACCTAAATTCAATGACAAAATTGAAGCATTGTTGAAAATGGAAAGCAGTTATGACGGTACGGGAAAAGCAATTCATTTAAATGGTAAAACTACACCAGATAAGTTTGACAAAATCACTTCGTTTGAACAAACACTGAAAAATGCCGAAACAGCTAACGACGATGCAAACGCTGGTACTACAGAAAGTGTAACAGGAATCAACAGCACTGGAATTCATAGAGTAAATGGTGGAACTGTTAATACTACTCCATATGTTTTTTATTTTGACTGGGACAAATACAAACTCATTGATTTTTCCTATTCACAAGGTGTCAATACAAATTCACTAACACTTGCTGATGCTGAATTGTTGGCAACAGCACTACTAAAAGACGACGATCTGAATATTACGATCAAAGGATATACTGATGGAAGTGGAAGCAGTTCAGATGCCAATACAAAGTACAACGAAGCATTAGGACTAAAAAGAGCTGAATCGTTCAAAAAAGAACTTGAAAAATTGGCCAAAAAAGAATTCGGTCCTGATCGCATCAAAACTATGACAGAAGGAGAAACACTAGCGAGTGGAAGTTCTGCAAAAGATCCTATCATCCGAAAAATTACAGTAGAATTCACAGGTAGTAATCCGCCAGATTACTTATTCTTTAGAGGCGGTGATATCTCAACAGGCGCCAATGTACCTTCAGCTTCAAGCTTGCCAAATGACGAATTTTTATACAAACAAGCAGTTACAGCAGCACCTTCTCCACGTCCTGATGTAACCTTTACGTATGGTGGAAACTCAGTAGTATTTGCCAGAGGAAGTAGCACAGATTTATCACAAGCATCACTTTCACAAAACAATAGTTTGCTCAATGAGTTTTTCATAGAAAAATTTAACGGAGCATATTATTTATTACACGAAGAAGCAAAAGTGAATTACTTCATTCATTCCAAAGAAAATAAAGAAGTAAATGTGAAAGTAGATAACGAAGCTTCCGCAGATATGAACAAAGACACTACCAAAGTATATGTTGGGGAAACACAAAACGAATTCTCAAAACTAAAACAATCACAAAAAGATTTTCAGGGAGATCGTTCCTTGGCAATCAGTGGTTCGTTGGATGTTCGGTATGCGCGTCAGTTCAACATGTCGGTAGAAGGAAATGCTTCGGTATCGGCACGTATGATTTCGGTGCCACCACCAACAGCATTGGAAAACTACATTCAATCATTGACTAATACAAATTCAAATTAACGAATAGATGAGTACAACGCCTAAAGTAATACAGCAAATTACCAATGCACCGTTGCCAATGATGCTAGAAAAGCTCGGAATGTCAATTGCCAATGCGCAGTCGGCTTTGGATGCTAATTCCATTCGTTTGGCAAATGAATTAGCTGCGGTAACCATTGATCTAGGCGGTGAGGAATACAATTTATTAAGCCTTGGTTTTGCACCCACATTTTACGCTTTTACAGAAGCTTCTGTAGAAATGAAAATGGAATTTTCTATGGCTGAATCTGAAAGCTATGGAGGCGCATTAGGATTCAGCTATGGAAAAAGCAGCAACTCCAACAACAATTCAAATTCAAATAACAGTAGTAGTGATGGCACTTCTACACAAATGTTTGGAGTGTCTGTATCGGCGCATTACTCACGCAAGTATTCTACATCGGTAGAAGGCTCTTCATCTATTGCAGCCAAGATTGTATCCTTGCCTGCACCTGATATTTATTTTGAAATTTTAAAGTCAACAATTAACACAGAAGAATAAATCAAATTAAAACTATAAACTATGTTTCATAAAAATCCAGAAATAGGGCAAGAATTACTCAATGTCCCTATGGGAGAAATGATCGAGAGCATGGCAATGTCTATTGCCAACGCACAAATGGCATTAGATTCCAACTCGATCGAAGTAGCGGAAATGAT
>JBCCLS010000247.1:0-5713 GCA_039026835.1 Bacteroidota bacterium
ATCCGCAAACCTTTTATTTGGAAAAGTGTAAAAATGGGCATCATTGCAGCTATCATCGCTTTATTGGGAATGGCAGCCGTGTTGTATTACGTAGATGACAGTTTACCTCAGTTGCAGTTGATTCAAGATAAACTATTGATTGGAATTGTGTTTGCTGGAATTTTGGTAATTGGAATTATCATTACGCTTGTAAGCAGTTTCTTTGCTACGCAACGTTTCTTGAACTTACGTACAGATCAGTTGTATTATTAATTTTTTGAAAGATTGATCTCATGAAAAAATCACTACTTCCCTTATTGTTGATCATTGCTAGTGTTATTTTAATTATTGTAAATATTGCTACTTCTGAAGCGTATGACAAAGGCTTTTGGATGCGATCACTTTCTAGTATTTTATTGATTGTAGCCATGATTTTGACGATTAAAAGTCAACAGAAAACGAAATAACCTCTTCGAAATAGATTTCGTTGTGTTACATCCTATTTTATTTTGATATCTTGTAGCATCAATTGCATGCATAACCGATACATTATTTATGGGAATTTTTGACTTTTTTAAGCGTAAAAACGAAACGCCGTCCAACACAAAAAATACAACATCAACGCCACAACCACAACCTACAGAAATTTACAAGATTGCTTCAAAGTATAGTGAACATATAAAGATTTATATCAATATGGTCACCAATTCTAGTTTTGCACCTATTGCAGCGTATGAACAAAATAATGGTGATATTATTGGATTTCACTACACATTAGGCGATAATGAGTTTGGATTTTCAGCTACGGAAGCTGTGGAGAAAATGAAGAAAGAGTTTGCCAAGCGTTTACACGAAAAAAGTATTGCATCCTATGCCATTTTGTATCATTCTTTGTACGACGATAATGGCGATCACACGATTGCTGATGGATATTACGAACCTACAGCAATTTCGATCATTTTTGCCGATCAACAACGTATTTATAAAATTGTGGCAATTCCATATAAATTTGAGGAAGATGGTTTTTCTGTAGGTCCCATGACAAAAGTATTGGCACAGGAATTTCATGAAATTATGGATACGCCTATTGAGGAAGATAAAGATTATTTTCAAGAGCGTGTTGTGATGAAACTAGAAGAATTTACCAATGCGCATGATGTGATCATTCGATCAATACATTTTGGAAGTGTGGGCGATTTATGGCGCGGGATTTTTGGGTTTGAACATTTTGAAGAAGAAACACAAGCTTTTTTACACCAACAAATCGTCACCTCACAATCAATGAACTATAGAATTCGACAAATTGGTGATGTAGAAGTGTTTCAACTAGACTTTACGCGCATGGCGCTACGCAGCGTATATCAACATAGAAATATGATTACAGTATTTCCAAGAATCACTACAGACACACAATTAGAAGTCACGCTTAGACAATTGGATGAATGGGCACATGTACAGAAATTGGAAGCGACTGTAGGTGGTGCTGGCAGAGATACGTTTGGAATTCGTTTTTATGCTACAGATTATGGATTTAATCATGAAAAATACCATTCCACCAGCACTTTGACCATGAAGATTACCGGACTTATTTATGTGCTTGACAAGGATGAAGCCACGAAAGATGCATCAGAAGAAGGTCCAAATTTCCATCCTGATTTTTGCATGTACATGCCCGGACAAGAATGGGCAGAATTTGGCTGTTTTGATTTTGTTGCGAAGCTGGAAGCCATGGAAGAAGTATATGCGTTTAATGATAAAGCACACAAAGGACATATTTTGAAGCTAAAACTTATCTACAACGAAGAGTTTCCTGATTTTTTTACAATTGATATGTTTGTGAATGAAAACAACATACGTTTTGATGCTTCCGAACTTCATATTGGTATGAAGCTCACAGGAATGTTTCAGATGTTGGGAGAAATTGCTGAGTAACATTTATACTTTTTAAATGCAACTTTAACTTATTAAACAAAAAAACAAAGCTACCTTAGGGAAGTAGCTTTGTCAGTAAATACTAGTATGTAATTTAAGCTAATACAACTTGTAATCTGGAGTAATTTTAGAGAAACTTTTAGTTACACTCTTTTCCAAACAGTTTCATTACTCCACGTAATTGTTGTTTTGGCAAAGTTCATAACACCTGCCTGTACACCTGCTGCTGGCTGCACGCCATCGGTGAAATTTACATTGACTACAGGCGAACCTAAATCAATTTCAATTCCGTGAAACGGACCGCGTCCATTATCGTATTTAAGTGTTGCGTGATTGTTTTCTTCTGAAACGGAGATTGTTGCTCCGTCTTGATCTCTCCATGTTCCTTGAAATGCGTTCATACTATTAAAAATTTAAATGGTTATAATTCCTACTCTTAGGCTTTTCGGATTGCGCCTTATTTTTTTAAGTGGTTCATTCCACCATCGTAAACTAAATGATGAACTTATCTTAATATATTTCCCTTAAAGATGCGTTCGGTGAAATAAGGTGCTAGCGTTTTTATTTCTTTTCAAAACTAGGCTATCACCCAATGCAGAAAGAAAAAAATACCATAGGGACACGGTTTTTTTCCATAACAAGGGATATTTATGGAATTTCAATTTTGAAGATTTTAAAAGAGGTGCTGAAAACTGTTAGCGCAAAGTGTGTAGTTTTTTTATAATGCTTTTGTGCTTTTCACTCAACGGTATACGATGCTTTCCTGATAAGATAATGAGATTGTCTGCGGGAACAATTTCATCAATCTTTTGGGTGTTTGCGATGTAATTGCGATGTGTTTTGGTAAAAATTTCAGGATTTAAAAGCTTGGAAATTTTTGTGAGTGAAATGAGGATGACAAACTTTTCTTTTTCGGTGATGATATTGCAATATTTATCTTCTACCTCAATGTAAATAATATCTAAAAGCAATACTTTTTTGAGTGATTTTCCTTTTTTGATGAATAAATAATCGTCACTGATGACGGTATTTTCTTCCTGACTTAAGAAAACGTTTTGCTGTGCATAAAATTTCTCTACCGCCATTTCAATCGCATATAAAATCTCTAATTCGTTGAAAGGTTTCATCAAATAACTAAAAGGCTGCGTGAGTTTGGCGCGTTGAAATATGCTCCGATCTGTAGAACTTGTTAAGAAGACAAACGGTTTTGAAGCATTAGGTACTGTGTTGATGGTTTCTGCCAGCGCAATTCCATCTGGGACACCGTGTAAAAAGATATCAATGATGGCGACGTCGATTTTTTGATCGCTGTAAAAAATTGCCAGTGCTTCTTTAAAAGTTGTTGCAATGCCAACTACATGGTAACTATTGTCTTGCAACATCTTGGAAAGCTTTTGGCTTTGCGCAGGCGTATCTTCTACAATAAGTACATTAATTTGATCCATCAACGTCAGTTTTACGTAAAGATACAATCATTTTTGTTCCCTTACCCAATTCGCTCTCAATGGAGAATATTCCTTGATTTTTTTGAATCATCGATTTGCAAAGTTGCATGCCCAATCCTGTTCCTATGATGTGTTTGTTTTCCTTTTTTACAACTGACAGTGAATCTTTCATGAGTTCTTGTTGTGTAGCTTCGCTCATGCCCAAACCTGTGTCTTCCACTATTAAATTACAATAGTTTTCTGCTCCATTTTCTGTGTATATGGTAATCACACCTTCAGGATTTGAAAACTTAATGGCATTATCCAATAAATTCCGAAGAATAATTTTCAACGACTCCTGATCTGCCACAACTTTGACATCCTTGGACACTTTATTTTCAAATTGAATCTTTTTATCCAACATCAGCGGTTTGTAGTTATAGGCGGTTTGTTCTACAATAAAAAACAGATGCATGGTTTCCATTTCAAAGTATGACTGTTCCGTTTGCAACAATGCCCAATGCAATAGATTGTCTAACAAATTATATGCGCCATTCACAATGGCACTGTTGGTATTTAACAATGTATCTAAGGCGTCCAAATTTTTGGCTTCCAAATTTTCTGCCAATTCTGTATTGCTTGTTTTTAGAGCATAGACAGACGAACGCAAATCGTGACTTACCACTGAGAAAAGCTTATCTTTCATCGCATTCAACGCATCTAAACTTTCTTTTTGCGCAGTGATAATTTTATTTGTTTTTACCTTTTCTTTGTAAAAATATCCAACAGCTCCTAAAATCAATACCAAAATAGTTGTCAAATAGATAAGTCCGTTGCGCTCGGCAATTTTTAGTTTATTTTCAGCTGCCAGCGCATTCACCTCTTCTTGTTTTTTATTTACGGCAATTTCCTTTTCTAGTTTTCCAATTTCCCAGCTTCGATCTCTGTCATTCAAAATATCTTTATACTTGATAACTTCATCTTTGTATTGAAATGCTTGTTGAAAATTATTTCGATTCTTTTCTACTATCGCCATATTGCTCGCCGCTTCTAACTTTAGTGTATAATCGTCAATTTTTTGAGACAGCATGTATGCTTTTTGAAAATAAGGAATGGCTTTATCGTCTAAATATTGTTCGTAATAAGAAGCCGCAATATTTCCATACGTACCTATAAGCTCTAAGGTGTCTTTATTTGTTTCGTGTAATGAAATGCTTCGTTGAAAATACTCATCTGCAATATCATATTGTTTTAAATGCAAATAACAGGAACCTATATTTTCTTCGATGTTTGGTCTTTTGAGTCCTTTTAAATTTTTGGCTTTTATAGAATCTATAATTTTATAATACTGTAGTGCTTTTTGAAATTCGCTTCGTTCAAATGCAATACTGCCCAACATGATTTTGACATTATTGTAGAAGCTAAAATCTTTGGAGATTTTGGTCAATTCTGCAGTGGCTTCTTTTAAAATTCCCTTCCTTCTAAAAGAGAAACCTCTAAAAAAATGACAATAATTATTAAGTTCTGAATTGTTTGTATTGACTGTTAATTGGCGTGCGGAGTAGACTAATGTGGAATCCCATTCTTCTTCTACTAAAAATTGCACTGCTTTTTTAAAATCGGGATGTGTGTTAAAGTTTTTGGTTTCTTGTAGCAATACACTTTCAAAAACACTCAAACCTTTGTCTTGTTGCGAATGCACGAACACAGGACATAGGGAAGTAAAGAGTAGGATACAAAAGAAAAACTTTACTTTCATTGAGGGCCGATTTACCATCAATGTAGTTAATTTTTAAACATAAAAAAAGTAGGACTCGTTAAAACCCTACTTTTCTAAAGCTACTTAAAATTGTTGTTGGGGATAAAAACGTATAATTACATTTCTCTTTTTACAGTTGTGGTAGTTCCTCTAGAAGTTACCGGATCTTCATTGTTTAAGTAAAATAGTAAGCTTACTTCTTGTTTATCAACACTAATATCAGGAATTGTTATGCTGTATACATGTGGCACAAACACATCACTCTTTTTTTGATTGTAATCATATATAATACTAATGATACGTTTTTCAGTGTTCTTTTTGGTTGAGTCAATGATTACTTCTGTACAATAATTAATGGAATTTGCTGGAAATTTTTCTTGCAGGTATAAAATGACATCTATCGTTACTTCAGTGTCATATTCACAAATTTTTACTGTTTTAGGCGTTACCGGAGCTGGCAATGCGTGCAAAGGAGCATCACTAGTAGGTACTAATTTTACATCAAGTATCTTTTCAGAGATAAGTACGTTGTTTTCTTTTGTTTCGATCATAATAATAAATTTTAAGTTTATACTTGTTATAGAATTACACTTTTAATTTGGTAATTCTATAACAAAGA
>JBCCLS010000248.1:0-5656 GCA_039026835.1 Bacteroidota bacterium
GAATTTTTATATTTGTGTCCTACAAAAATTAGCGTACATGTTTTCAAAAACAGCTCATTTCGGAATTGCCGCAGGTGTATTGAATATTCTATTTTTTCTTTTACAGTACCGTCAAAATATTCATGTGGAAGCCAACAATATATATGTGTTGATTATGTTTTTTATAACGCTCGGACTTATGATTCTTGCAATTGTGAATGAAAGCAAAAAAACTGAAGTCTTTAGTGTGCGTACTGGTTTAAAAACTGGAATTGGTGTGATATTGCTTGGCGGCATTATATTTTGGATCTATCAAATGATTCATGCACATTATATTGAAACTGATTTGATTGACAAATTGGCTGATGCCATGGTGGTAGATTTGAAACTCAATGAAGATTTGAAACCTGAACAAGTAGCCGGAAAAAGAGCTGATTTTATAGCTAGATTCAACTTTAATTTATTTGCAAGTGCTGTAGTGAAGAGTCTATTTACAGGATTTTTCGTTTCTTTGATTACTTCCTTGGTTATAAAATCGGGAATTTTAAAAAATTATAACAGCGCTGCATGAACATATCTGTAGTTATACCATTACTAAACGAAGAAGAATCGCTTCGTGAACTGCACGAGTGGATTGCGCGTGTGATGAAAGCAAATGCCTTTACGTATGAAATTCTGTTTATAGATGATGGAAGTACTGATAATTCCTGGCATATTATTCAAGAATTGTCACAAGATCATGCCGAAGTCAAAGGAATACGCTTTTTACAAAACTATGGCAAGTCGCAAGCACTGCATGCTGGTTTTAAAGAAGCTTCTGGCGAAGTTGTCATTACCATGGACGCCGATTTGCAAGACAGTCCCGACGAAATTCCTGAATTGGTAAAGTTGATCACCGAAGATAACTTTGATTTGGTGTCTGGCTGGAAAAAGAAACGATACGATTCTGTCATTGCTAAAAATATTCCTTCCAAATTATTCAATTGGGCAGCAAGACGCACGTCTGGATTGAAACTGCACGATTTTAATTGTGGTTTGAAAGCCTATAAAAATGTTGTCGTAAAAAATGTAGATGTGTATGGAGAAATGCACCGCTACATTCCTGTATTGGCAAAAAATGCAGGATTTCGAAAAATTGGGGAAAAGGTGGTACAACACCAAGCACGGAAATACGGAAAAACCAAGTTTGGGTACGAGCGTTTTATCAATGGTTTTTTGGACTTAATTACGATTTGGTTTTTGTCTAAATTCGGAAAACGTCCGATGCATTTGTTTGGCGCACTTGGTGTGTTGATGTTTTTTATCGGATTGGCTTCTGCCGGATATATCGGAATTATGAAATTGTACAAACTCGCATACGGTTTGAAAGCAATTTTGGTCACACAAAATCCGTGGTTTTATATTTCCTTAACTACCATGATCATTGGAACACAGTTATTTTTAGCTGGATTTTTGGGTGAAATTATCTTGCGAAGCAAACGCGATAAGGAGCGATACAAAATTAGCGAAAAAGAAAATCTCTAACGTCGCATCGTGACATGTCCGGTAACTACTCTCCCACTTTCTAGCGTAAGCTTGTACCAATAATCGCCTGAAGGTAGTGGAATTCCACGGTAAGTGCCATCCCAAGCATCTTCCGATTTTATGTTGACGATATTTTTTCCATATCTATCAAATACTGCAATATTTGCATTGGGATAATACTCTTTTTTTAGCAATTCCCAACGATCGTTGATGGTGTCGCCATTCGGTGTAAAATATTCTGGAAAACCACCAACTAAAATAGTTTCCGTAATTTCACTACAATCAACGTGACGCACTACAATATCATACACGCCAGGATATATATTTTCAAATCTATTTGCTGTTGAAAATGTAGCTCCGCCATTGATGGAATATTCAATATTTTCCAAATTGACTTCATTGGTAAGTACAATTGTTATGGTATTTACATCTTGAAAATCTCGTATATCAATCCGATCAATGAGTAATTCAGGTTCTTGTAGCACAGTAAACGTGACTTCCTTTTCACAACCTGCGGCATTGGTGACAATGACACTGTAGTTTCCTATTGCATCAACTGTAATTGACGAAGTAGTTTCATTCGTAGACCACAAATAACTTGCAAATGTTTCTTCAAAAGCTAATACGACACTCGCATCAGCAGCATTGCACAAAAATACTTCCTGATCTGTAATTGATGGTCGTTCTGCTACAGCAAACAATACACTTCCCACAAATCCACATGTAGTACCATACGAAACTCTAAAAAATAGTTCATCTACAGCATTTACATCAATAACAGTTGTTGCTGAAAGCTGATTATTCTGCAATAAAGCCTGATTTCGAGTTTCATGAATGCTAAGCGTTCCCTGAGGAAAATCGTCCTGAAGTTGAGTTATTACTTCTGAAATTGCAATACTTGTGGTATCTAATTCACAAATACTAATTGTGTCATGCACACCTAAATTGCTTCCGGCATTGACCTGTAATCGAATTTGAGCAATGGCAAAGCAATCTACATACACAAACACGCGGGCATACAACAGTTGATTGTTAACATCATTGACATACAAATTACTGGTAATACCGTTTTCATTTGCCAAAGCGTCGTCTATAGTTTCAAACAATACAATAGTAATGTCGTCATTTCCATGATCTTCTTCTATGCGATTAATGACATTGTCTAAATCAAAAAGCGAAATTCCATCCGTATCATCTACACCGCCGTCACATTGTACTAAAACATACAAAGATGCAATATTGGGTGTTTCTTCAATAATAACTGTTTCAATAAATAACTGATTTGGAATGTTGGCAAAAGAAACCGTCGCAGTTACTGTAAAAACCCCAGCACTTGAAAATATGTGCGTCGGATTGATTGCTGTGGAAGTATTGGCAGTGCCAGAAGCTGGATCGCCAAAATCCCATTGGATTCCTGTAATGGTATTGTCTGAATTTACGGTGAAATTAGTCGTATCACCCAAACAAAAATTTTCAATCTTAATAATGCTTTCAAAAAAAGACTGTACCGCTGCGGGCAATCCAAAACGCGCAAAACGATCGTCTAAATCCACACTCGCAAGTTCAAATCCGCAAGAAGCGCCCACTAAATTTGGAAAATTGATGGTAGATAAATACGAAACTGGCAACGCATGATAAATACGTTTGTCCAACCCTAATTGCAAACTTCCCGCCAAGGACGGCGTAACCTGTGCTGTAGGATAATCGTGTACAACATGTCTGGTGGCTGGAATGTCATTTGCGGTCAGGTCGTATTGCAGCAATTGAATTTTTGTTAAGAAATTAGATAAAATCACTTTTCCTGACGTGTACAAAAGTTCTGAACTTGAGGAAAATTCCACACCGTAAAAAGCGATTTCACTCGAAATAAATTGCTCATTGCTTACCATACCTGTAGTCGCATCAAAATCATAGATGAATAACTCTCCTGTTTGATTGGGTTCAAAAATGGTATGTGCAATGGCAAGTGTGCTTCCATTGGGTGAAATTTTCATATTTCCTCTGATGTTGCGGAAATCGGTAACTGCATTTGGAGTACTTGAAACTGTAGGTGTTTGATTAACGCCTGCTGTGGTAACTTTATAAGCATAAAACGAATTGATACGATGTGTAATTACCCAATAGTTTCCGTCAGAACTTAAGGTTGCTGATACTTTTTCGGAAGTATTGGCAAGTAGATTCACATTTTTTACTGTCACCGCGCCCATTCCGCCATTGAGTGACATATCTACAACGGAATAATTAAATCCATTGCTAGGAGCTGTTGCTGTGCTGTATGCGTCTACGACGTCTGTAGTGAAAACATAAAAGAGATTCGGATTTCCAGGATTTGGAATAATGATTGACGATTGTGTGCTAGACCAACTACCTGCCAAACCTGTACCATTTGGCATGATTTGATGCTCCCGATTCCACACAGTAATTCCGTCCGTGTAGAACAATAATGCTCCATCGGCCGTTGAAATTGAAGCGCAACCTTCTAAAGAATCTACTTGTCCTATGTCAACACTTGTGGGGACTTCCGAATCGAAATGCAACCCTGCATTGGCTCCAAAAAACCAATGTGCAGTTTCGCGTTGTGCATTTACTGAGACAGAAAGAAATAGAAAGATGCAAAAGAGTTTTAGGGTACTTCTTTTCATATCTAACACAGCAATAACATTAAAGTTATTTAAAATATCGATGCTATCAAAAAGAAACCCAAATGAATTCATTATTTTTGTGACTCAAAAACACCTACAAATGACAAAAATTGACGCTACAATTTTAAAAAAAGCTACTACTTGGCTGACACCTATTTTTGATGTTGAAACGCAAACAAAAGTTCAAGAACTTATAGATACAAATCCCAAAGAACTCACTGAAAGTTTTTATACTGATTTGGCTTTTGGAACAGGTGGAATGCGTGGCGTTATGGGACCTGGCACCAACCGAATTAACAAATATACTTTAGGAAAAAATACCCAAGGACTTAGCAATTATTTGAAAAAAGTGTTTCCTGAGCAAGCGTTGAAAGTTGCCATTGCTTACGATTGTCGTCACAATAGCAAATCGCTTGCAAAAGTGGTGGCAGATGTGTTTTCTGCCAATGGTATTGAAGTATTTTTATTTTCAGATTTGCGTCCGACTCCTGAATTGTCATTTGCCGTAAAATATTTAGATTGTCAATGTGGAATTGTGCTTACAGCGTCTCACAATCCGCCAGAATATAACGGTTACAAGGTGTATTGGACAGATGGTGGACAAATTGTACCGCCAGAAGATAATGCTATTATTGATGAAATTAATCAACTTGATTTTGCGCAAATTCAGTTTGATGCAAATGCAGATTTGATTCACACAGTAGACACAGAAGTTGACGAAGCTTTTGTCAAGGCAAGTGTCGCAAATGCAGATTTTAAAGCTGCCAATAAAGATGATCTTACCATTGTTTTTACCTCGCTACACGGAACTTCGATTACAATGATTCCTGAAGTGTTGAAGCGTGCTGGTTATAAAAATGTACATATTGTTGAGGAACAAGCCACTCCTGATGGGGATTTCCCAACTGTTGCATCGCCTAATCCAGAAGAGCCAGAAGCGTTGGAAATGGCGTTAGCTTTGGCTGAAAAAACCAATGCAGATATTGTCATTGGAACAGATCCAGACAGTGATCGTTTGGGAATTGCCGTGCGTGATTTGGATGGAAAAATGATTCTGCTAAACGGAAATCAAACTATGGTAGTGATGACCGATTTTTTGTTACAACAATGGAAAAATAACAATCGAATTAATGGAAAGCAATTCATTGGTTCTACCATCGTTTCTACGCCAATGATGACTGTTTTAGGAAATGCGTACGGTGTGGAGTGTAAAATTGGCTTGACAGGTTTTAAATGGATTGCCAAAATGATCAAAGATTTTCCTGAATTAGAATTTATTGGTGGCGGTGAAGAAAGCTTTGGGTTTATGACAGGTGACTTTGTACGTGACAAAGATGCAGTGACAGCTGCTTTATTGGCATGTGAGATTGCCACGCACAACAAAGCCAATGGAAGCTCCTTGTATGCTTCGTTGCTCGATTTGTATGTAGCACACGGTTTTTACAAAGAAAAACTGATTTCTTTGGTGAAGAAAGGTATTGACGGTGCCGCTGAAATCAAGCAAACCATGA
>JBCCLS010000249.1:0-5647 GCA_039026835.1 Bacteroidota bacterium
ATCTTTAGTAGGTCTTGGCAAATCAGCACCTTCGTCGGTAACATACAAACTTACTGTAGCGCCGCCAACATATATTACTTCACTATTGAGTTCCTCCAACGCTAAAGCAACTTTTTCAACTACTTTTAAATTAATAGTTTGGTTTTTAAGCATATTCAATTCTTTCTTTTAGCATAGTAAAAGCAATCTTTTGTTCTCGTACTTTTCCGATTCTAATAGCATCTATTAAAGCCATTAACTCATAATATTTTTCATCTCTCAAACATGCTTCGGGTGTTTTTGGGTGTAGTGGTTCAATAGCCTGACCTCTTACATTTCCTTTTGCATAAGCCCAAACAAATTGTTCATTGCTCATAATTTCGTTATTTAAAGGACTAGCTGAAATTGAAGTGGCAATACCTCTTACCAAAGATCTAGGGCGTTGTGGATACACATAACGTAAACCAAACCTCAAAAAGTCTAAAAGCGCCAGTTTATTAATTGTTTTTTTATCAACACTTATTAAACCTGCTATGACAGAACGATGTATGCTTTCACTGATTTCACTAGAACTAATACTAAGCTCCTGCGCCAAATCTTTCATATACCAATTTTCTTTTCCTTTGCTGGCAATTTTAAGTAAAATGGCGACATCGTGAGGACGCATACCATTGTGTTTTTTCATAATTTTTTCTTTACGATTATCAAATATAATAAATTAATTTGTGATTCGCGAATCGCGAATCGCGAATTATTGTTTTCATTTACCTAAATCAATCACATTTTGATCACTTTCACAGTAAAGGTATTTTATTAAAATATTTCTATTGATTATCAGTAATTTATAGATAAAAACCTCAAGCTACTAAATCGTCTCAACAGCAAATTCAACCAAAAACAACACTTCTTCTACCCAAAAAATGACCAAAAAATCATAGAAAATGGTCAAATCTTACATTTTGGTCATTTATGATGTGATTTTGGTTAACACATGCCTACGGTCTCAAGCTACATTTGTACCATAAAATTTTAATAATCATACACGAACTAAAAATATAGTACAATGAAAACACTAAATCTAAACACAAAAAAAATCACGAAACAAGTCTTTGTATTTGTCGGATTGATTTTAGTAACATTAGCAGTCGTAGCTTTTACAAAAGCGGATGATACTACAGAAGAAACAACAATAGCAGCCGCACCGCCAGCATTAGCCGTAGAAGTTGCTACTCCAGTATTTGACAACATCACCGAATGGGATGAATACACAGGACGCTTTGAAGCAAGCAACCGCGTAGAAGTGCGCGCTAGAGTAAGCGGTTATATTGAAAGTGTAAGCTTTAAAGATGGTCAAAATGTGCAAAAAGGAGATGTTTTATTTACGATTGATCAACGTCCGTACAAAATTGCTTTAGATCAAGCGAAAGCGACATTAGCACAAGCAATAGCACTCTTAAAAACAGCAGAAGATAACTTTTCAAGAGTACAATCCTTAAAGGCTTCTGGTGCTGTTTCTATCGAAGAATACGATCGTCGTAGTCAAGCAGTAGCAGGCGCAAAAGCTTCGGTACAACTAGCACAAGCAACAGTTGAAAATGCACGTTTAAACCTAAATTTTACCAAAGTAAAAGCACCAATTTCTGGACGTGTAAGTCGCGATATGGTGAACGAAGGAAACTTAATTGACGGTGGATCAGCAAACTCAACCTTATTAACAACAGTTGTGGCTACGAGCCCAATTCATTTTTACTTTAACGGAAGCGAATCCGATTTCTTAAAATATGCTCGCTTGGCGCGAAATGGAGAAAGAGGTTCTTCTCGCTCCACGGCAAATCCAGTATTCTTAAAATTACAAGATGAAACAGAATATGTTCACGAAGGTGTAATGGATTTTGTAGACAACGAAATTGACAGAAATACAGGAACTATTGAAGGTCGTGCGATTTTAGATAACAAAGACGGTTTCATAGAGCCAGGAATGTTTGGAAAAGCACGTTTACTAGGAAGCGCGGAACACGAAGCGATCATGATTCCAGATGAAATCATCGGAACCAATCAATCCGTACGCTTTGTATATGTATTAGGAGAAAATAATGTCGTAACTACTAAAAACTTGACACTCGGACCTTTACATACGAACGGACTTCGCATCGTACGAAACGGATTGACTCCGGAAGACAAATTAATCACAAACAACATTCAAAAAATTCGTCCAGGAGTTACGGTAAATCCTGTAGAAATTACATTGCAAAACACAAATAACAGCTTGCTTGCTGTAGCAAACACTAAATAATCACAACACAATATATCGGTATCTAACGATCGCTCTTACAGTTTATTACAACACTGAATAGTAGGGCGACAAGGATACTCATGTCCAACATTAAAATAATAGAACTCATGAAATTCAGTCATATATTTATAAAGAGACCTATTTTTGCAGCCGTTTTGAGCATCTTGATTCTCATCGTAGGAGGATTAGCTTACGTGTCGCTGCCAGTCTCACAATTTCCAGATGTAGCACCACCAACAGTTGAGGTCGTAGCAACCTATCCTGGAGCCAATGCAGAAACACTTTCACAAACTGTTGCCACACCTTTAGAAAAGGAAATCAACGGAGTTGAAAATATGATCTACATGACGTCACAATCTTCCGCTGACGGTCGTGTTACGCTTCAAGTTGCTTTTGAACTTGGAACCGATTTAGACAAAGCACAAGTACAAGTACAAAACCGAGTTGCAATTGCAGCACCAAGATTACCAGAATCCGTACGTCGTTTGGGAATTACCACGAAAAAAATTGCACCAGACATTTTGATGGTCGTAAATATGTATTCACCAAACAAAACGTATGATCAAACCTATATTGGAAACTATGCAACCTTACAATTAAAAGATGAATTAGCTAGAATCAAAGGAATTGGAGACATTCAATTATTTGGTGCCGCAGAATACGCCATGCGCATTTGGTTAGATCCTGACAAAGTAGCCAGTTTTGATATGACTGCAGGAGAAGTCGTTGCCGCATTACGCGCACAAAACGTACAAATTGCAAGTGGAACATTGAACACGTTACCATCAGGAAGTCAGTCTGCTTTCGAAATCAACATTCAAACACAAGGAAAATTAGTTACCACAGAAGAATTTGAAAATATCATTATAAAATCAGGAGATAATGGACGAATTGTTCAATTAAAAGATGTCGGTCGTGCCGAATTAGGCGCACAAAACTATGCAACCAAAGGATATTTAGGAAAAGATCCTGCGATTGCGATGCCAATCTTTCAACAACCAGGTGGAAACGCGTTGGAAACAGCTGCGGAGATTCAAGCAAAAATGGTGGAGTTATCTAAAAACTTCCCGGAAGATTTAGCATATAAAATTGCTTACAACCCAACAGAATTTGTACAAAAATCAGTAGATGAAGTATACCATACGATCTTTGAAGCAGTCTTATTGGTAATCTTTGTCATCTTACTCTTTTTACAGTCATGGAGAGCCGCAATTATTCCAATTTTGGCAATTCCAGTATCCTTAATTGGGACATTTGCCGTGATGCAACTATTAGGTTTCTCATTGAATAACTTAACCCTTTTCGGATTGGTCTTAGCGATCGGAATTGTGGTAGATGATGCGATTGTCGTAGTAGAAAATATGGAGCGCTATTTAGCAGAAGGTTTCTCTCCGAAAGAAGCCGCTCGCAAAACCATGGATGAAGTTGGAGGCGCGTTGGTAGCGATCGGATTGGTATTGATTGCTGTATTCATTCCAACCACATTCTTAGAAGGAATCTCAGGACAATTTTACAAGCAATTCGGATTAACAATTGCTGTAGCAACCGCTATTTCAGTATTCGTTTCCTTGACCTTAAGTCCAGCCATGGCAGCGCTGTTAATGCGTCATGAGGAACACAATCCAGACAAGAAAACGCCACTTTTACTTAGACCTTTTAAATTTATTGGAGATCGTTTCAACCGTTTTATGAACTGGCTTTCCGAAAGCTACGGAAACAGTGTTCGCAAACTCGTTCGTGCTAGCGCGATGGTGATGATTGTCTATGGTGGATTGATTGCCTTTACAGGATTTGAATTCAACCGAGTCGCTTCAGGATTCGTCCCAGCCATGGATCAACAGTATTTCATTACCGCAATTCAATTGCCGCCAGGATCATCATTAAGCAGAACCGACAAAGTAGTACAAGAAGCCTTAGATACTTTACTAGAAGTTGACGGTGTAGAAACAGCGGTATCGTTCACCGGATTTGACGGAGCTTCATTCACAAATGCTTCCAATGCAGCAGCAATTTTCGTGACACTTGAAGACTTTGAAGTACGAAATGAAAAAGGAATTGGTTATGAAGAACTCTTAGGAACTTTACGTGGAAAAATGGCGCAGGTAGACGATGCATTTGTCGTAGTAATTCCACCACCATCTGTACGCGGAATAGGAAATGCGGGAGGATTCAGAATGATGGTGCAAGACAGAGGAAATTTAGGTTCAGAAGCGTTATTGAATGCAACTTATAGCTTGGCTGGTGCAGCAAATGCCGATCCAGCGTTGAGCAGTGTATTTACCTTTTTCAACACACAAACCCCACAATTATATTTAGACATTGATCGTGTAAAAGCAGAACAATTAGGAATCGATGTTGGCGAAGTATTTCAATCGCTAGAAGTGTATTTGGGATCTGCTTTCGTAAACGAATTCAATTATTTAGGCAGAACGTATCAAGTAACCGCACAAGCAGATGCACCAAACCGATTGACCGCAGATGATATTTCTCGTATCAAAGTACGCAACAACAAAGGCGAAATGGTGCCATTAGGAACTATCAGCACACAAAAAGACATCGCTGGACCCAATAGAATTGCACGTTTCAACTTATATCCTTCCGCTTCTTTAGTAGGAGACATTGCACCTGGATTTAGTACAGGACAAGCGTTAGATAGAATGGAAGAATTAGCAGCAGAAATATTACCACAAGGGATTTCATTCGAATGGACAGAAATGGCGTATCAACAAAAGCAAACAGGAAATACAGCAGCGATTGCGTTTCTATTAGCAGTCATCTTTGTATTCTTATTGTTAGCAGCACAGTTTGAAAGTCTCATACTTCCATTAGCAGTTATCTTTATTGTACCAATGGTATTACTATCTGCGATGATCGGAATTGATTTAGCAGGCTTAGACAACAACATCATGGTTCAAATTGGACTTGTCGTGTTGGTTGGTTTGGCAAGTAAAAATGCCATCCTGATTGTAGAATTTGCCAAACAATTAGAAGATCAAGGAAAAGATTTAAAAACGGCAGTGATAGAAGCGTCTAAACTCCGTTTGCGTCCAATATTAATGACGGCAATGGCGTTTATCTTAGGAGTTGTGCCGTTAGTAATTGCAACAGGCGCAGGTTCAGAACTACGCGTTTCGTTAGGAATCGCAGTATTCAGCGGAATGTTAGGTGTAACGATTTTCGGAATCTTCTTAACACCTGTATTCTATTATTTAGGAAGAAAATTGACAATGCGCAAACCAAAACAAGAACCTACAATTCCAGCAGAAACTATTACTACAGAAAATGTAGTGTTAGCTTAAAAGTTTATTTGGAAATTGAAATTGTCAAATCGAGCGCAGTCGAGATTCAATCGAAACTTTAATTTTTAAAGTGTTC
>JBCCLS010000250.1:0-5633 GCA_039026835.1 Bacteroidota bacterium
AATCTTGCAACAGCGTATTGTTGTGTTCCATCCAAATGAGAACATTGTTGACTTCATCAAGTGTTTTTTGATTCAACACCAAATCGTCCCACTCCATTTGTGTTTCAAGCAATTCTGCAGGAAAGTTTTGACTCAATTTTGGTTTTGAAATAGAGCCGTATACAAATAATTCTATATATTCAATATCCAATAATAAGCTTCCACTAATTTTCGGTTCGCCTTCTGGCACATTGCTCAAACGTAGTATAGCATTTTTTGCAAAAGCGTGTTCTTCATTGAAAACGGCACTAACAAAATTTCGTGTATTGTAGTCTTTTCCTGCTATGATAAAGAGTGCTGTTTCGCCTGTTGGAATAATGCCACGATATTGTTTTCCTTTCACACCACCAAATTCAGGAAAATCACTACCTTCAGGAAAGTATTCAGAAAGAATATTGGACAAAAAGCCAGGCGCAACGTAGGGCAACAAAGAAAGCAACACTACTAACACTTCATGCGTTTGAAAGTTGTTGTCGATCACAAATTTGGAAAACTGTGAAAAATTATTAAAAAAGTCATACGTAGGCATGGCAATGGCTTCTTCACTTTCTGAAACTTCAGCTAAACGAAATCGCACAACCTGTTTTATATATTCTATGAGGTTTTCATCCATAAATTATGTAGTTGTAATGAAATAAATCGTATTGTCTTAACAAACACATAAATAAATGAAGACTTTGCGTGTTATGAAACCGTTGAAATCCTTTTTTTAAGGGTGTTTTTCCCCTTTTTATGGCAGATTTAACTCGTCCGTAATCTTTTTTATTTGATCTTCCACGTCTTTGCTATTTTTGAGAATTCTGTCGTAATAATTTACTGTACTTTTACTTAAATGCCTTGCTAAAGTAGGTTCATACGTATCCCAAGCGGTTTTATTCAGTGCACATTCAGACGCTTTGTAGATTTTGTTATTTACAATAGTAAGATATTTTTCAAGAGAATCTTGTATATGTATTACTTCACCTTTGCTGTTAATGACTTTTATATTTTTTGTTGTTCCGCCCAAAAAACTTTGAACATCCTCTAATGTGATGACTCTTGGCAAATAGATTGGACGGTATTTTACAGTGAATTTTTTTGAATTCCTAATGGAATCTTGCCTAAATTGTAAACTATCGCATTCTTCATATTGACTTTTAACGACCTCTTTTCTGCCGCGTTTTTCAAGACGTTCTACCAAATCGCTAAAATAATCAGGATTTTTATCCAAGTTCACACCCGCACTGACAACCGCTGAGAGATTGCTTTGCTCCTTTTCGTCAAACTTAATGAACTCTATTTCGTAGTGTTTTTTAAATTTTTCCACAAAATGTTTGATGTAATTCGTTTTCCCATTGATAATTTCCACAAATACCACATTTGTTTCAGGTTCAATGACAGCATTATCTCCATTTTTGAGTCGATCGTACCAATCCAAACTTGTCAACAATCCGCTGTTGTCAATGGCGCCCGCGTCAATATAATGTCCATAACCTTTAATTTTTGCTGCCGGACTAAACCCTGGAAAGCGATTGGTACAGGAAACTGCTTGATAGAAGGAAATTGCCATTTGTTTGCCATTTACAGGTGCCAATTGTGATAAATTATCTGCGTTGATGAAGACATCCTTATCTTTTTCAGTATCCAACGAAATGGAACAAAAAACACCACGCCTACCATTGGTTTTAGCTGTATTAACTAAAATCGCAGGAAAGTAGTCATTTTTACGATACATATTTTTCCACCAATAGTGTTGAAAAGATTCAGAAGTGAGTCTTCTGTCATCATTTTCTGGTAAAATTCCTTCTAATAAATTTTGATAGGCAACCATGGAATAATACGCGCGATCGCGATGTTTGCTGAATAGATGTAGTATTGGATTCTTCCTAATAAAATCCCAACCTAGTGTATAGGAAATATCTCTGGAAGCGAAATCAGCCTCTGCTACATCATTAATTCTTTTATTAATGCTGTCATAACGATTGCCTTTGAATTTATTTGAAAATTGCCCTGACAATACTGAATACATCGAAAGTCCCATCATTCCTCCGGAGGCGCCCGAAAATGAAGCTGTCTGATCTAAAAATTTACCATCTGTAATTTTCTGAATATGATTTAGCACTTTCATCGTCCAAATATTAGCTTTTAAAGCACCTCCATGCGAGGCTACAAAAATAATTGGACCTTCTTTTTTCATTTTTTTTAAATCCGCTATATAGTCGTTCATCGGTAAAATGCTATCCTTCTTAGCGACTTCAAAAGTTTCTAGTTCGTGCACATAGCGCTCAATATCATCATTCACATAGAAACAAACGAGCACCACAATTAAAATAACCCAAAAAATGGTTTTGTTTTTTCCAGAATTGACAAATATTGCTTGCTTTTGTAACGGTAGCAACCGTTTGATGCCACTTGGATTCAACCCTGAAAAATCATTGTATACAGTTTCATTTAATTTTCCAGAAGTATAATCTGCATTTTGTCGTTTAATGGCTTGTACCACAAAAAGATATTTGAATACACATGCCAACAGATAATAGATAAGGTAGAAATACCCAAATAAAATAACCATCGCATTGGGCAGCGGCCACTGATACGCGACACCAATATTACAGTAAATAATCAAACACAAAATAAACACTGCGATGTAAAAGAAAAACAATACATAATTCAGATTTACTTCAATATATCGTATCAATGGAACGGACGCGTATGTATATAATTTAGATCGAAACAGGCGAAAACTGAGATAGGTTAACGACAACGATAAGGTAAGTAATTGTAAGATGTAATAGGAAGTGGTGTTGAAACTAATACAAAAAGTGGCTAAAATTAACAATGTAATAGAGATTCCAATGCATATATAAAAACTAACCACGCCCAACGTGTAAAATTTTTGATACGCTGGCGAATCTTGAGAAGCATTTCCTGGAGTTGCTTTGTATGCTTTGTTGTTTCGCTCTACTTTTTGTTTTTGTTTAAGCGCATAAACCATTAAAATATAAGGAAAGGCGTATAAAAAGTAGTTTAAATACTTAATAGCATCTAGTTCTCCATACGTATACAAGAGCTTTGGACGATAGGTTTCAAAAATATAGAATATCCAAATGGAAAAAATGAAAAGTCCCAACGCATATCGCAAACATTTTGCATTGTAATCCTGCTCGTAGCTTTTCTTTCCACTGTTGGATGTTGTGGCAGAATCAGGTTTTTTACTGAATGTAAATATCCTGTAAAACCATAACCGATGAATGTACCAGAAGTTTTCGTCTTTACTGTCGTTGATATCTTTTGCATAATAAATATAGATTGGATAATGCGAAATGACCAAGGCAAAGACGGAGACAATAACGTAACACAGAAATAAAGAGCCAGAAACAGGATTTTCCACCATATCAACCAACAATGTATACGCTTGATCGAGTCCTTTTACAAAAACCAAGATGATGAGAAGCATGAAAATACTGAGAAAGGAAGAACGACGAAATTTATTGATCGAAGCTATAAGACCGTATACCCAGTCTAAAAGTTCTTTTAGTTTTTTTGTAACTTTTTCAATAATTGGAGTTGGTGTAGTTGTGTTAGCCATGTGGTGTACTTTTGTTGCTTAAATATACAAAAATAGATTTGTGCGGCTTTTCAAGTGTTTTTGAGGGAAATAATTTGTTACAAGATACGTGTTAGATTTGATTGTTGATAAATGGCATTACACTTTTTCAAATAGTGGTTTTACATCTTTGTAAAAAGGAGCTGCCAAATGCTGGTGTAATGTTCCGCCATAGGTATCTTGCAATGAAGCATCTGCCCCATTTTCAAGCAAAAACTTAATGGCTTCTATACTAATTGCTTGGCCATTAAAGTTAACGATTGATGTATGAATGGGCGTTGTTCCTTCATCATCTTGAGTATTGATATCCGCACCATGCGCAAGTAATAATTTCATGATGGGAATATTTCGTTTTGAAGCTGCATAATGGAAAGGTGTATAATCGTCCAAGCCTTTAATTTCCAAATCAGGTTCATAGGTCAATAGTAACGAAACAATATCTGCAAATTCTTCATTGGCTGCCATATGTAACGCAGTATTTTTGAATTTGTTTGGACTGTTAATATTGGCTCCATTGGCTAAAAGAAGCTCTATAATCGCTTCATTCCGATTGATTACAGCTGTATGCAACGGTTCGTATCCGTTTTCGTTTTGTAGATTCACATCCAACTCGCCTGCTGCCAATAATTCCGTTAGTTTTTCAATATCGTTGTCTCTTATTAATTTAGAAATCATATCTATTACAATTTAGTCTAATCGTCTACTTCTGTTTGAACTTCGTTCCTCTAAGATATACAAATCTGGGTTTTGTTCTGCTTCAATAATTTGTTTTCTTGTGTGTCCTGCTTCTTTGTGTTTTGCCAAACGTTGTTCCCAAGTCTGCCCTTTTACATGCCCAATATCTGCTCTTGGTTTTCCTACCAAGTTCTCTGGTACAGGTTGTCCCGCTTTCGGATGTGGTTTTCCAAGAGGTGTTTCTTTTGGATAGTGTGTTCCGTAATTTGGAATATCAACTGGTGGTTTTTGTCTTCGGTCTACATAAATTTTATTACCGTTGGCATCTACTCTACCTGAATCTGCTTTTGCAAATACGGAATCTCTCACATCTTGACGCAAACTTACACGTTCACTTTTCACACCTCCACGAATTCTATCGCCTCTAGCTGCATCATCCGTCAAGTTATCAAGTTGATTGTATCTTGCTGTTTGATCTGCCTTAGATAAATCTGCAACTTCATCAGCGTATTGGCTTCCTCTATCCGAAATAACAATTCCCTGTTGACCATCTACATCAACTTTGCTTCCCACAATTTGTCGTGAATCAGCATTTTTTCGCAACGTAGAAGAATCTACATCTACAACGCGATTTCCTTGTGCATCATCTTGAGCTAGTAAGACTTTCGCATTAAATTCACCCCAAAGTTGAATCCAGCGACCGCTGCGTTCCAGCCAGATTCTTCTAAATTTGAATTTCTGTAAAATTCGTTGACGTAAGTTACTTAATTTTTTAGTTCCTTTTCCAACAACACCGCGCATGCGTACTACCAAACGTGTATTTTTGATTCGGGCTACACCTTTTTTGATCACGTTTCCGGTTCGGGTTACACCTTTGCGAACAAAGTTGACACCTTTCATTACTTTTTGCCCAATGCGCGTTGTTTTCGCTGCAGCGATGATACGCTTGAAGACTTTCCCCATTCCTAAAAGAATTTTATCTAATAAGAATTCCATCACAATGACAGCCATCGCCATCGCCAAGGATTTTCCAGCGCCCACAGCATCGCCTGCCCAAGCTTTTTTGACATAATCCCAAATATGTCCCATCGCTTGGAATACCGCGTACGCACCAAAGATAATGACCAAGGCTTTTACAATAATGTCAACTGCAGCAACCAATCCTGCGCCGCCTGTAAAGAAGGCAATCAATCCTGCAGCAATCAGTGCTGCCACTAAAGCCGCAATAATCCATACTTTGTTTTTGTTCCAAAATACTTGCAGTCCAGTCATCATTTGACGTCCCATAAATGCCAAACGTGTTGCCATGTCTAAGCGACCTGTTTTGGTAATG
>JBCCLS010000251.1:0-5621 GCA_039026835.1 Bacteroidota bacterium
AGAAGTTTCCAAAGAATTGCCAGAAAACGTATTTTTGGCGTACGATACCCTAACGATTACAATTTAAAAAATTAGCATGAAAAAGCGCATCTTATTATATACCATCATTTTTTTGGTCTTACTTGTTATGTACTTATATGTAAGTTCTAACAAACAATACGAGCAACAATCTACCAAAATTCAAGATCTACGCGAAAAGATTGATACACTCAAGAAAGAAAATAAAGTGTATAAAGATTCTACAGAAACTTTATATAACACTAATATTGGTTTGAGCTATTTTTCACTGGATAGCAACGGAGAAGCATTGGCATATTTTGAAGATTTGGATTTGGATATGACAAATCTTTCTCAGATCATCAGCGATGCAATTTATGATCAAAATTCGGCTTCAGCGAACAATCCTCTAGTGCCGTTTGATGGAACCGGTGGAAAATTTATGGTGGTTGACAAAGTAAAAGTCATCAATCATAAATGGGTGATCTGTAGTTTTACCGATGGTGATTTTTGGGGCGAAATGATTCTGCGTTACGAAATCAATGATAAAACCAAAGAATTGACGTTTGAATTGGTGTCAGAGGTATTGTATCCAAAATACGAAGGATAAATTATCATATAAAGAATAGCGAAGAGACTATCTGAAAAAACGGATTGCGTCAAACTAAACTCTCGAACTGAACTTGATTCAGTATCGAGCTCAGAATGACGACAATACAAACTTTTTAGATAGTCTCTTTTTTTATTTTAAAACGATTCTACTTTAACCGTATGTGTACCATTAGCATCTTCTATGGTAATGCTTTGTCCTAAGCCGACAACTCCTCCTGGAGATGTAAATGTAGCCGTGTGATAGGTAACCAAACCGAAGGTAACTACTGAATTATTCTGCATAAGTTTGTATGTATTATTTCCTTGCGATTCAATATATAACTCTACGTGGGCTGGCGTAGGATCGTAATATCCATTTGCTAAAATTACCAAGACATCATCACCATACGGATATGGACGCATGTATGCTCTGTAAATGACATCATTCAATGTAGCTACTACAGGAGCGTTTATTTCGTTCAATAAACCTTGTGGGTCTTCTCGGTATCTTTTTAATAATAATGCAGACTGTTTTGTGGGTGTGCTAGTTTTCTTTTGTTTTTTAGATTTTCCCATGAAAATTAGTTTTAGTTATACTTTATCCTCCAATGTACTTGGATTTTGGTAAAAATCTATACGTGTAATTACTTGATTCTAAATATGAGTAGATTTTATGCTGTGTGATGAAGAATCAATTTTCCTCTTTATTTTACAGCGTTCGTACTTGTATTTGCTGCACTTGCGAATTATATCAGTATTGGTTGTCATTGCAATGTACATTTACATCATAAAAGCAATACAAACGTATCCCAAATCAATGTGAGTCTATTTACGAAGTGTTGGTTTTTCATAGAAATACACGTACTAGATTGATTTCTTGCGTAACACGCTTGATAGTCATCAATACTGTTTCGCCAATTTTGTTGTAGCAATACAACAGAAAATGAATTTCTATGTAATATTTATTTAGTTTATTTAACAGACTATTTTCCTTGTTGAAAGTAGTCTGTTTTGTTAGATACGTTTTTCTAACCAAGCTTTGAACGAGTAGAAGTTTTGCGGAGCCACACCATGTCCCACAGGATATTCCTCGTATATGTGTGTAAGATCATTCAATTCCATAAAAGGCGTAATTTCACGAGCTGCTGCTACAGGAATTACTTGATCAACGCTTCCGTGCGAACAATAAAAGTCTAAATGATCGTAATTTTTATCACGACTCACTTCAAAGATTCTGTGATTCAAATAACCACTCAATGCCACCACATTTTTCACTTTTTTTGGATAGGTAAAGGCAACTGCATAACTTACAATGGTTCCTTGACTAAAGCCTAATAAAGTTACATTATTGCGATCTACAGGATAATTTTCCACAACTTCATCAATAAAGTCTGCTACTTGATCTCTAGATATGATCGCTTGTTCGTCGTTGCTAATTTTTTCAGTAGCTGTATAGTGAATATCATACCACGAATAGCCGTACGGTTGCAAATCTCTCGGCGCACGAACAGAAATGATAAATAAGCTTTCTGGCAATTCGGAAGCAAACGAGAATAAATCTTCTTCATTACTTCCATAACCGTGTAGTAAGATAATGACGGGAGATTTTGCAGCTTTAATTTTTGGTGCTCTGATGATATGATGTAGTGATAGTTTTTTTGTTTCCATGATAGATTTAATATCTTAAATAAGATTGTCTGCGGTAAATTTATTCAAAAAAAATGTAATACATATCAACAGACAAATGATTTAAAATACTAAAATTTAGTTTTTTATTTTCGTTTTCTTTGCTTGCCCAAAGAAAAGAAACAAAAGAAAGGGCACTTTTCCAGAGGTGTTTTTAGTTTTTCTTTAAGGGAAAAACTAAAACTGCTAGAACTTTTCTAAATTTTCTCCAAGGCTTCAAAAATTTTTAACGAAAACCTCAAGCTACACTGCGGAAAAGAAAAACTTACTTTTATTTTAATCAAATAGATTTAAACCATTCTTGAAAATAATCGCCTACGAGTGGAATTGGTCGGTATTCGCGTTGAATGGCATTGACGAAACCAAATGTCCACAAGACGACAAAAAACACATAAAAAGGTCCAGAAACCATCCAGCTGTTAAAGTATCCTATAAAAATAGCAATGATATAGAAAAGAATATTTAAACCTAATGATTGGCGAATGTGTATGGATGTAAACTTATTTTTAGTATCCATGTTCATCGAATAGGCAATCACAAGTCCAATGAGCGTTAAATAGGAGATAATAGCGGCTTTTCTTCCAGTTTCTATAGTGTTTGAATCCATTACGCAATTACTTTTTGCTGATTGTGAATGATTCCGTACACAGTTCCTTTCAACGTTTTGCCCAAGAAAGCACTGTTGTGTGAGCTACTGTAAATATGTTCTTTGGTAAATATTGTTTCGCCTTCAGGATTGAAAAGTGTCAGATTTGCAGGTTGTCCCACAGCAATTGGGGAAGTTTCTAATCCAAACCGTTCTTTTCCTGAGTTGAGCAATTTGATGGTGGTTTCCGTATCAAAAATGGTTTGTAGCGCACCAAAAGCAGTTTCCAGTCCGATGGTTCCGTACATCGCATTGTCAAATTCTACTTTTTTATGTTCTACATCTATCGGATTGTGATCGGAAGTTACCATGTCAATAGTCCCATCTCGTAAACCTTCAAGCAATACCTGACGGTCATTTTCGATACGTAATGGTGGTAGTACTTTGTAATTCGTATCAAAACCTTCCAATTCATCATCCGTCATGACTAAATTGTGAATGGCTACTGAACAACTTATATTCAAGCCTTTTGCTTTGGCTTCTCGGATGAGAGCCACGGATTTTGCTGTAGAAATCGTTGGAATGTGTAGTTTCCCTCGAGTATATTCCAACAAAAATAGATCGCGTGCTACTTGTAATGCTTCCGCCAAGGCAGGAATTCCTTTTAAGCCCAATCGGGTACTGTTCGGTCCTTCGTTGACAATACCTTTTCCGACAATTTTATTTTCCTGCGGAAAGGACAGCACCAAACCGTCAAAATTATCAGCATACAACAACGCAATCTTCAATAAATTCGGATTCTCAATTGCTTTCTGATAGTCGCCAAACGCAATTGCGCCTGCATTTTTCATATCAAACAATTCTGCCAAATCTACACTTTTGCTAGCATTGGTCAGTGCGCCAATAGGGAAGAGGTTCACCGCATTTCCAACGGCATTACTCTTTAAGAATGCAATATCTGCTTTTGTATCTGCAATCGGATTCGCGTTCGGATTTACCGCAATAGCTGTAAAACCACTTTTTGCAGCAGTTTTTAAACCGTTTTCAATAGTTTCACGTTCTTCAAATCCAGGTTCTCCCAAACTCACGCTGCTGTCAAACCAACCTTGTGAAATGTGTAAATTTTCAAGCGAAATGGTATCGTAGTTATGAGGATTTTCAATGGAAGTAGCAATGTGTGTAATGACTCCGTTTTCTATCAAAATATCGTTTGTTTCGAGATGATGTGTACTCGTTGCATCAATGATAGTAGCGGATTTTATGATGAGGTTCATGTAACGAATTTTAAGATCAGCATTTCAATACCTAAAAATACTAACGCAAAAATAACAAACCATTTCCAAAGCGATGCAACGGACTGTTCATTTTTTAATTCTTCAAAAAATTGCGCTACCGTAGTATGTGTATTTTCAGGATAGAGAGTAGCGATATTGTGGTATTGTAAGTTGCTTTCGGTTCGATCAAAATTATAGCTAATTTGCTGTAAATCTGCGTTTTGGTTTTTTATATTGTAAATTCCGGCTTTGGAAGGGAATTCGTCAGTGGTCAATCGGACTTTGGTATTGGTGGTTTGCTGTAGCGGAATAAATTCCTCTTCGGCATTGGCAATGGTTAATACAGCATCTTGCCCAAGTGACGTTTGCACATCCACCACATTTTCACGTCCCAATGTGTAATATAAATTGGTTAATCGCAGACTATTTTTAGCAATATTGTAAAAGATAGGAACGATTAATGGCGAGTTTTGAAAGTTGGAATTTTCACGATTGATTGCAGCTGTAAACACGTATGTATTGTTATCCTCTACTAAAAACTCCATTGAATTTTCAAAGCGTAAAATAGCATTGCTTCCTTTTATAAAAGCATAATACTGATTGACTTTTGGATATTGAAAATTGGTCACTTCTTTTTCAAAAACATTGGTAAACAGTGGATGATCGAAGCTTATTTTGGTAATTTTCTTTTCAGTAGTATTTGGAACTTCTATTAAATCCCAAAAGTTTTCTTTGTTACTGTCTAATAATTGATTGTAGCTGTCTATATTGCTTTCTGTGGAAGGAATCACTACGAGTGAACCACCGTTTTGTTTGAAGCTTTTTAATGCAGTAATCAACGGATTTGGAATGGTTTTTAGTTCATTCAGCACAATCAATTGTTGTGTTGCAATGTCATTGTAATTCAGCTGATTTAAAGGCACAGAAATCAGATTGAATTCGTTTTCTGTGTATAATTTTTGTAAAAATTCATCCTCCGATTCGTTGATTGCCAACACGTTGATTTTTTCAGGTTTGTTGATGTTGAAATACAGATTGTTGTCAAATTGCAAACTGGTGTCATCAATTCGGATATTTCCCTGAACGACTTTGTTAGACGGAATGGAGAAACTGACTTCTGCGCTGTTTTGCGAATCTAAATTTACAGATGATTTTGCAATTAGACTTTCGCCGTCGTACAATGAAACAGGCACATCTTGCACTGGCACACCAGAATTTTTTAAGACTACCGAAATTTTGACCGAATTCGCGTCTTGTTCGGCAATATAAAGACTGTCGAGTGCAATATTGTTGGCATTTGCTGGTCGTAATTGAATATAATTTGTGGTGAATGTACTGTCTGTTTGAACTTGTAATGTTTCGTTTTGTTGGAAATCTGAAATCAAAATCAGATTCTTCACGGAATTTGATTGTTTGGAAAATAATTTTCGTCCTTTCAACAATACTGCTGGAATTGCTTCCTGTTCGTGGGAATAGTCTAGTTGTAG
>JBCCLS010000252.1:0-5610 GCA_039026835.1 Bacteroidota bacterium
ATAGAAACAAACTTATTGAGTTGGATAAGGAAGAAATCAATAATTTAAAAGAAAATATTACAACTTTAAAAGTACAAGATTTAAATAGTGCTTTTGATGATTATAAAAGGTATATTAGAAGAGTAAATGACTTTATCCACAAACAAATAGAAAATAAAATTCAAGAATATAAAAAGACAAAAAAACAAATAGAAGACAAATTAATTGACTTAGATAATTTATTAGAAGATAGACAGCAGGTTATAGATACTAAATTAATTTATGCAGTTTATTTTATGATCTTAGCTTTAGTAGTATTGTTTATTGGTTTATACTTTTTTAATGTAGAAATAGCAGGGAAAATTATAGAGAAAAGATCTTTAGTTGAAGTAATTAGTATGGCTTTCATGCTAATTACTATTATAATCTTAGGTACTGGAGGTAAAATAGGTAATGAAACATTAGGAACTTTGTTAGGTACTATCGCAGGTTACATATTTGGTAGAGGAGTTCTCAAGCAACAAGATAAATAATTATTTTTTTGAAAAATAATCTTTAAATAAATTAAGCTATTTCTTATGAATACTACTCAAAATATCCATTACTTCCACTTTTTTACGAACCGAAACAGGAACGGTACTTTTATCTTTTAATAATAAATAACCACCATCAGTTTTGATAAATGCTTTGATGAATTGCAAATTGACCAAGTGACTTTGATGCACGCGCAGGAATTGGTAATTGCTCAACATATCTGAGAAGTATTTAAGCGTTTTGGTTACAAAAATCTTCTGTCCGTCCTGCAAATAAAAAATGGTATTGTTGCTATCCGATTCACAACGAATAATTTCGTCCAGACTCACAATAATGATTTTATCTAACGTATGTAAAGAAATTTTAGTTGGCTTTTCATTGGGTGCTGCCAACGTATCTTTTAAAATGTCCAAACGTTCTTTGTTAGGGTGAATTTGTCCCTTGGCTTTTTCAATCGCAGCTGTGAGTTCTTCTTCCGAATATGGCTTCAATACATAATCAATCGCGGCAAATTTAAAAGCACGAATGGCAAACTCATCACTTGCCGTTACAAAGATGATTTTAGAGGTTAAATTCGGAAATATTTCCAACACATCAAATCCAGATCCATCGCCTAGCATAATGTCTAAAAATAAAATATCTGGTTGCTGTTTGCGAAGTAATTTTGCAGTCTCTACCACGCTAGAAGCTGTTCCAATGATATTCAATTCAGGATGCAAACGTTCCACATCGCTTTTAAGCATGTCCAAAGCTGCTGGAATGTCGTCTACGATTATGGTTGTGAGGTTTTTATTGGGCATTTGTGTTTTTGTTAATTTGTTTTTTGTTGATTTCCTTAGTTGTTCGTTGTCTGTTCTCAGTTGTTGGTTTGAATTGAACTTTATTCTTTGATTCTTACTATAAACTCATCAACTCATAAACTTCTCCACTTTATTATTGTTGATTCGTTAACTTGTTTTTTTGAAACTTCTCAATACGCAATACTAACATCTCCAAAAAACGTCAGTTCGAGTGTTTCTATAGAGTGGAGCGAACATAAAAATGTATTAAGAACAGTTTTGATGGTTCACTTTTAATTCAAAAACGATTCATTTTTTATAGTACTTCTCGATACAATTTTTCTTCATTTCATTTCGAAAAACCACTCGAAATGACGCTTACGTTCTAACACAACTAACAGCGAAGCCGTCTAAAAGATTCCCGCGTAAGCGAAAACAAGTCTAAAAGCGAAGCGGTCTACTATCTAATAGCGTCAGCAGTCTAAAAGCGAAGCGGTCTAATATCTAACAGCGTCAGCGGTCTAACATCTAACTCTCAAAACTCCGTTTCTAGTGGAATTCTAAATGAAATTCGCGTTCCCGCTAAGGTAGCATCTTTTTCAGACATATCTTCAATTTTTAGCGTATTGCGACCTGCCAAGGATTCAATTCGCTCTTTGGTTACTTGCAACGCCATTGACTGATGATCAGTGTTGGGTTTGTTTTGCTGTGATTTTTGAATGCCAATTCCGTTATCAGTAATCGTAGCATGTAAAAAATCAGTATCTGTTGTAAAAGTAACTGTCAGGCTGCCTTCACGTTGCAACGGCATAATTCCGTGACGAATGGCATTTTCCACAAAAGGCTGAATCAACATTGGTGGAATCAGTACCTCTTCAGGATCCAAATCAGAGTTGAGGTCAATGGTATAGGTAAAATCTCTACTCGCCATTAACCGTTCGACTTCAATATAATTTTTTAGTGTTTTTACTTCTTGATCGAGTGTGATGCTGTCTTTTCTTGAATTGGTCAAGGTTTCGCGCAGCAATACCGCAAATGTATTGATGGTTTTGTCCATCTTTTGAATGTCGTTTCGACTCATCCCTTTGATACCATTCAACACATTAAAAATAAAATGCGGATTCATCTGCAAGCGCAATGCTTTTTGTTCCAGAGAAAGTAGATGATTTTCCAATTGCAAACGCTCGCGAATGGCACGGTTTTTCGCCTTAACACGTTTGATATATGTGTAAATGATATAAGCAATCACTAGCCCGAGAATTGCCCAAAGTAGATTGCGAAACCATGTTTTTTTGTATAGAGGTTGAATGACGTGAAATTTGAAACCAATCGGATCGCTTTCTAGCCAATCTTTGTTACGCGATTGTGCCAAAAAGGTGTGATCGCCATAATCCAAACCACCAAAAGTAATTTTACTTTCCTTGGTCCAAGGACTCCAAGTATCTTGATCAAATTTGTAACGATACACAATTGCTTCAGGATTGTCCAAATCTATAGAACGAAACTGAAATGCCAAATGATTTTCATCTTGTGAAAGTTGCAATTGCTTGTCTGAATTTGTCCAATCTTGCAAATCAATCGAATCCAAACTCTGATACGCAACTTCAATGTCTTCAAAGTGTAATTTTGGTTTTGAACCTTGCTGCTCAGCAGCCGAAGGCGCATACTTTGTAAGTCCGTCAATCGTGCCAAACCATAAATTGCCTGTTGCGTCTTTTGTAACGGCGTTATGGCAGGTTTCGATTCCTAAAAAACCATCATTGCGACCGTAGTGAAGTACGTTTTGGATTTCATTTTTTTTGTCAAGTGTAATGCGATCAACACCGCTTTCGCTTCCTGCCCACAAATCATTAGTATCATCAAAAATGAGTTGATAAATATTGTCAGAATACAATTCTTTTTTGCCTTGTAATTGTGTAAACTTGAGCTCTTTTGAGAGTGTAGATACCCAAATTCCTTTGCCAAATGTACCAATATACATGTCGTAGTTGTGAAAACAAATTGTCCCGATAGCTACTTCACTTCCGGTGACTTGTTCGTGGGTGAGATGCGTCACGTTATCATTTTTAATAAACCCCAAATGTCCTTTGTTGGTAGCGTACCAAATACGACCTGTGTCGTCCCGAGCTAAATCGCGAATGCTGACATCTTTGATGCCTTCGTCAATGCCAAAAGTTTTCAGGTTGTATATTTTTTTATTGGCATGATCATATTGAAAACGAAAAATTCCATCTGCATAGGTAGCAACCCACACTTGCGAACCGTAGATTTTAATATTACTAATCCAATCGGAAGGCAGTCCAATGTCCGTAGTAATTACAGCTTCGTAAACGTCAGGAACTTTTAGGATTTCATATCCTTTTTTACGAGTTCCCAAACTGTCGTACACAATGGAATCGCGATAAGTTTTTTGATAAATGTAAATTCCTTTTCCTTCAGTTCCAGCCCAAATGCGTCCCTGCGTGTCATTTGTTAAGGTTTTTACTTTTTTGTTGAGATATTTGGTAGTTTCTATTTCTTGTTGAATGCCTGTAGAGTCAATTTTGGTCAAGCCAGATTCAGCTGTCGACACCCACAACGCATCGTTCACATGATGCAATGCATAAATTCGATTGGCAACCAAGCCATTGTCTTTAGTGTAATGTCTGAAATTATTCTTTTCATACTTAAACAAACCGCCGCCGGAAGAACCAATCCACACATTATTTTGGCGATCTTTCAATACTGTCCGAATGCTGTATACGGACAATCCGTTGCGCATGCCAATAGATTTTTCAGCAATATTATCTGTTAAATTTAAGCGTTTGATACCTGCATTTTTCGTATTGATCCACAATTCGTCTCCATTGATAACTTCAATTGTATTGATTTGGCGTATTTCAGAAACTTCTTGAAAACCCTGTTTTTTGTTTTCAAAGGAAAAAATACCATCCACAAAACTCGCTGCAATTATTTTGTTTTTGTAACGCGCTAGCGATTTAAAGTCACTTCCAAACATTCGTTGAAATGTAGCATCAGCCGCCAAATGATCGGTTTTCCACAATCCACGACGCGAAGCAATCCAATAGAAACTTCCATCAAATAAAATGTCATTTACTATTGTCGCATTCAATACCGAATTGCAATCAACCTTTTCAATGCTGCCATCTGCAAGTTTGTAAATTCCTTTATCAGTAGCCATAAATATTGTATCGTTGACAATTTCTATGGCATTGACTTGTGGCGCTTTGTAGTTTTCAAAACCGTTTTTGGTACGGATGGAAAGTCCATCCGACGTTCCAATATATAAAGTGTTTTTGTTGAATTTGAGCGAATAAATAAAGTTAGAGCCCAGTCCTTTTCTTTTGTTCCAAACCGTGAAGGAAATTCCGTCAAAACGGGCAATGCCGCCACCTTGTGTTCCTATCCACAAATATCCCAATTGATCTTGTGCCAATGCATTGACTTGTGATTGTGGCAAACCATCTCTTGACTTATAGGCGCGCACTTGATTGTTTTGTGCAGTGGAAAACCCAATTCCTAACACGATATACAAAAGAAGGAGCAACGCTGTACGAGCAATTTTCATTTAGTTCGATTTTTCGTTTCGATAAAATTTCTTTGAGAATTCAGGTACCAATTCTGTGCCATTCCATTCGTAATAGCGTGTCATAGTTTTTGATTCTGTCCATTGTGTGTCGTCATCAATTACTTCGCCTTCTTCCTTAGTGAACAAAATAGCTTGTTTTCCTGTGCGTTCATTGGTCGTAAAAGTAAAGGTTTCCGATTCAAAATACCCTACGTCACCACTTACAGAAAGATGTGCAATATATACCAATTCATAATTTTCCTTTAAAAAGAAATACGTAAATCCATTTTCAGCTCCGCAAGAATCTCCGTGATGTTGAATTTTTATAACATTTACAACATTTTGTAAATCGTAATTGCCTTCTACAATCACACTTACGGTTGAGACATATAGCTGCATGCTGTGCTCTTGATATTTGCTATATTCTTTGCCAATTATGGTTCTGATAGCAAGTTGTGCGCCGTGTTCTTTCGACATTTTTTTGTTGAAGAACATACTGTGTGTATCATTCTTTAGTGCTTTTCTTGCCAAAAAATTCCCTGGAATAAATCCCTTTATATTTTTATATTCTACTTCATACCAAGGCGCTTTTGTGACGCCACTTTCAAAAATAACATCCGTTTTGGCAATAATTTTTACTTCAAATCCAATACGCAATCGTGTCAGTTCTTTAGCAGCTGTACTAGGCTTGGCTCTCAAATTAACATTGTCGCCAAATAAGGAATAGGTTTTGTTGATAGTGAAGTCTTG
>JBCCLS010000253.1:0-5607 GCA_039026835.1 Bacteroidota bacterium
AACTTTTCACGATCAAAATTACTTTTTTTGAATGGATGCGCTTCTGTGTTGAATACATAGTCATTAAAATCAAATACGTCTTTTGTAGCTTTCGCCAGATAGAAATATTTGAGCGTTTCCGCATAAAAATACGTCGCTAAATAATCTTTTGCTTCCATTGTACGCACATCTTCTACCGCATTAAAGGCAACTTCATTGCGGCAACAAACTTTCATATCGTGCCAATAGGTGTCAATCATGTCTAGATATTCCTGCTTTCCTGTGATTTGGTGTAAGTAATAGGCTGATTCTATAATTTCAGGATTCAACTCGGAGTTTGCATATTCAATTTTATCTTCCTCATACAAATAGCGCGTTGGTAATAATTTGTATTTGTTCCACAACCAATTCCATGTTGCCATATTTTTCTCAGCAGTTTCCACATCGCCACTTAACGCTTGAATTGCCGGAAAGAACGCATCATACAATGACATGGATCGTTTTACAATTTCACCCGTATGCATATTGACACATGCATAGAATTGTTTGCTCTGAGAGGTTTCCGCATAATATTGATTGATTTTTTCGATACTAAACTGCCATGCAGCTTCAATTTCAGAATCGGGAAAAAGATAGTTGCTTTTAAAAAGATATTCGTAATACGAATCCATTCCTGCTTGTAAATACGACCAATGGTTGGTCCATTCGCCTGTTTCTACGTTGATGAAATCGCCCGGTAGACCAATTTCTGACTTCCGATTAAAGATTGCTAAAGAGGCTTTCTTGGCAGCTTGATAGTATTTCGGATCTTTTGCATAATAACTCAAAATTCCAAATTCAAACAAATAGGTGGCGGCTTGTGCGGTGTTGACAATAGTTCCGTTGCCTTCTCCTAAATTTCCAGCAGTTTTTCCTGTTTTCAGGTTTACAGAATGATATGGAATTCCCGTAGGAGAATTGAACGCAGGTAGCAAACGATTGCCAAAATCAATCGCTTTTTCAAGGATTTCAGGATTTTTAGAATGGTCGTACATTGCCAACAATCCACCCAAAATACGAATGTTTACCTCAAAAACCTGCACATACACATCTTGATTCCAATCTTTAGAAAGCGCATAGGTTTCTATGGTTTTTGTTTCCTCTTGAAGTCCCATCACGGCTAAGGTACTATACGCATCAAAGGGAGAAATTCCCAGCGACGATTCATACCAATTGTAGCCTTTTTTGGAAAGTGGTAGCAACACATCAAATCCCCACGCATATTCTTTATACGCATTCCAAGCACGAATGGTTTCTGCTTTTATTTCTTCGGCAGTATATGAGGGAATTGTTTTTTCTGTTGAATCAGTTTTTTTGTCTTTTTTCTTTTCAGAAGAATTACACGAAGCCATCAATAGAAAGATAAAAATGTATAGGTAATGAGTTTTCATGGTGTGGAATTGGTTGGTGAACGAAGATATTAAAATTCGCGTAGATTGCTGTTAGGATCTAAACTATAATAGGAAGAGATGCTGAATTAAGTTCAGCATTACGAATTAGTCAATTCGTACATACGCACACTTCAAATATGCACCTTCTTTAAAACCTACAGGATGATCAATATCGTGTAGTGTTTTTTCAAGAATCGAATAGTTAGCGTTGTTGCGTTGTAAAGTTTCTTCCACTAAATTAAAAAACATTTCCGAAGTCACACGCGAGCTACACGAAGCTAAAACCAAGATGCCTTTCCGATTGACCAATTGCAATCCGAGTTGGGTAAGTTTTTTATAACTTATGATCGCTTTGTCAACTTCAGCAGCACTTTTGGCAAACGACGGCGGATCAATAACTACAATATCAAATTTCGTATTGATTCGCGCAAGTTTACTCAATTCGTCAAATGCATCTCCCACAATGATTTTATGTTTTCCGCTGAATTTGTTGAGCTTGGCATTGCTTTTGGCAATTTCCAAGGCGGGCGCACTGATGTCCAAACTTGTCACTTCTTTGGCGCAACCGACCAAGGCATGTACAGAAAATCCACCAGCATAGGAAAACACGTCCAAAACTGTTTTGTTTTTAGACAATTCACCCACTTTCTTCCGATTGGCTCTATGATCTAAGAAATAGCCTGTTTTGTGTCCATGAATGACATTTGCTGAAAAGTTAACGCCATGCTCTTTGAAAATGATGACTTCATTCGCAAGCGTTCCATCCAAAATTTGTCCGTCGGTAAATCCAAATTCATTGCCTTCTTTTTGTACGTTTCTGCTTAAACGTAACACTGTTGTTTTGGCTTTGCTCACTTCAATGAGTGTTGGCAAAATGTCTTTTAAATAGTACAACCAATACGAGGCATACAATTTTACCACAAGAACATTATCGTACACATCTGCAATCAATGCAGGCAAATGGTCATTTTCGCCATAAATGAGTCGATAACTATTGGTGTCTGTTTGGAGTAGTGGAATTCGTTTCTTGTAGGCTTCTTGAACTTTAGCAGCAAACCATTGCGAGTTGATCGTAGCGGGTTGATTTGCTTGTAATATTTTGATGCGAATGGGCGAGTTGGGATCGTAAAATCCGCACGCTAGAAACTTATTCTTTCGATTGTCAAATATAATCGCTAAGTCCCCTGTTTTTCCTTCTTTATTTTGCTTGATGATACTGTTTTCAAAAACCCATGGATGTCCCTTTTTGACTAAAGTTTCTGCTGCAGGTTTCAGTTTGATGGCAATTTTGTTTGTGGAAATGTTAGGTAATTCGATCAAGGTAACAGCTTTTATACAAAAGTACATTTTTTCGTTAAGTAAAATCGGGAGACTTTACTTATCTCAGGAGACTTTACTTAACTGTAACTCTACTTAACTGTTTTAGTTAATGAATTGCACTGTTGTAAATACATTCATGATTACTTCTTGCTGTGCTTGCGTCAAGTTATTTGTGGATACTGTAAGTGAATTGTATCCGTTAGGACTGTTATCGCGTTCGCTGACATTGAATAAATGGATTTTTGTACTGTGTGCTGCAGGATCTATTGGTTTTACAATTTGTCTGTAGTATCCGTTTATGATATCTTCTGAAACATCAAATTCACTTGGAGAAAGATTTTCAGATGGACGTGTATACCAACCATAGTCAAAGAAAAGTGTAATTTCATTGCCATTTATATTTCCGATATACGAATCAATTCCTTGTAATGGTTCTAGTCTGAAATCGTCAGGAAAATAGAAAGCATATTCTTCAATATCAATTCTATTTTCATAAATAGGAGGATTGGTAGTTGTGGTAGCATCATCGTCGTTATTACAACTCCATGTGAGTGCTAGTATTACTATAGCGATGCAATGTTTAAGGTATTTCATAATTTTTTGGTATCGGTTTGTATATAGTTCTAGGAATTAAAGCTATTAATAGTTGTACAATGTTTGTAGCTTATTTTTTGCTTTATTAATTAGATGCCAAATTGTTGGAAAGGTTGCGTCTTCGTAAAGTCGGGAGACTTTACTCAGCTGCGCGGAGACTTTACTTATCTAAGGTGGCTTTCCTAAGCTTAAGTTTTCTGTAGAGAGAAATATTTTTCAATATTCAGACACTTAAAAAAACAACTAAATTTTAGTGCTAAAAACGATCTTAAAAAAACCTGCTTAGGTTTTGTATAAAAGTAGCGGAGGAAATGACCTAAAGTAGCGGAGGTTTTACCTAAAACCTGCGTAGGTTTTTTGAAAAAGTTATTCAGGTTATACAGAAAACAATTATACGTCTTATTTTCGGCAACTTACGGGTTTATGGATTGCTCCAAATTTTTCACTGAAATTATTCTTATGCTGCTTCGTCATATCGCATATAAAAACCGATAAAATGGTGCAATTTTATAGCGTGTATTTAGTAAGCAACTTTTTTTCTAGGCCACTAATTTTTCCAAGAAATGCGAGTGTATTGATGCCAAATTTTTGAATGAAGTGAGGAATTTTTGGAGAAAACGCATCCATCATTTTTATACCAATTGCAGTATGACTTATATTTTTGGGAATTCCTTTTTTGGTTACTTTTCCATCTTTGGTAAGTCCATACATAATTTGCAAGGCTTTTAGCATATTCTGCGGATGTGTAATTTCAACATCAAAAACTACTTCACTATCAGATTTATTGTAGAACATATGATGTGTAAACTGAGGAATTGTTTTTACATCACCAGCCTTTAATACAATTTCAGAAGTAGCTAGTTTTACACACAACTCACCTTTTATCATCGTGAACGTTTCTGTTATGCTTGCGTGATAATGCAACTCATTCTGACCGCCACCAGCTTCCAAATACGTTCTGAATTTAAGTAGCTGATCCGTATCTTCCAGTATTTCTACACGATCTTTTATAATAGGATTTGAGAAGGTTGTATGTTCACTTTTCATAACACAATGGACTATCTGTAATCTTGAAGTTTTATGTGTGCAAAAGTACGGTAATTGTTGTAAAGTTGTCGTGAGTGTAAAGTCGGGAGACTTTACTCTGCTGTTGTGAGTATTTTACCGTCCAGTTTCATTTAGTATAGAAGTTCGCTTTTTTAAATATTTTAAAATGAAATATATAATTCCTGTTAGTATGGCACCAAAAATACTTAAGCGTTCTTCTACTAAAGAAAATTCACCTTCTGCAAGGTCTCCAATAAGTCCAAAGAGACTGAATAGAAGAAACAATGCAAAAAGTCCGTTCTTCTCTTTTTTCAACACTTTTTTCCAACTGAATTGAATGTCAGGTTTTATGTAATTCAGGTGTTTTGGTAAAAAGGCAGGTGTTTTTGACGCCCAATCTAAATAGAGATCGCCAAATTTTTTTCTTAAAAAAGATTCTTCTGCGTATATAATTCTTTCATAATAAATCCAAAATACGAGCGTAAATAATAGCACAAACCAGATGTTACCAGTTATCATCGCAATTCCGACCCACATCAAGTAATTCCCAAGATACAATGGATTTCGGATGATTGAATACAATCCAGTTGTATTTAGAACGTCAGCTAATTGTCCATCTTTTGTATTACGACCGGAAGTGTTTTTGGGTGTATATCCTACCGTCCAGATGCGTACAATCAATCCGGTGATTCCAACTAAAATTCCAAGTTCTTCCAATATTTCGGCAACAATTGTTTCATTGGCGCCATTACTAAATGCTTCTTGATAGACTTTTATCCATACACCAACAATTAATAGTAGTAATGGCAAATAACTCCTGAATTTGAATAAATAATCTCCTTGCTTTTTTAGTTCTTCCTGTAATGCCATTTTAAATTTTATTGATCAGTACTATGGATAACGGAGATTTTGGAGTAAGATTGCTTGCAATTGTTAAATGTTTGTTCCCGAAGACTTTTACTTTACTTAAATAAGTAGATGTTATTAGCCAATATATTGTTATATAGGTTTTTGTTTTGTTCCCCTGAAGTTAATAATTTCGATTAATTGCTTTTTAGGTCGAATTCTGTAGATTATGTAATTGTTCTTATCAACTAATCCTTTATGAACATTATGAACGTTTGTAGTTTGAGGATACATTTTAGGATATTGACGAATACGGTTTAAAAAATCGTTTATGTTTTGTTCTAAATTGAGAATTTCTATAGTTGTCCATTCTTTCTCTAGATAATTGATG
>JBCCLS010000254.1:0-5589 GCA_039026835.1 Bacteroidota bacterium
GTAGCGATCAAAACGTACATAGTCAAACAGCAACTCCGCTCGAAACAAAAATTGATTCCCTGTTTACAGAATTCAATCGAGCAGATACGCCAGGATATGCTATTGGTGTTTCTAAAAACGGAAAAACTTTGTACGCCAAAGGATTTGGAGCTGCCAACTTGGATTACAACATTCCAATTACGTCAAAATCTGCATTCAGCATTGCGTCTGTCTCTAAACAATTTACCGCGGCTTGTGTGGCATTGTTAATTTTGGATGATAAGCTTTCGCTAGAAACGCCTGCGATGGAATTCATTCCAGCATTGAAAAAATACTCCGATACCATTCGCGTGAAGCATCTCATTTATAACACAAGCGGCATAACAGATTATCCACGTTTGGAACGAGAAAGTGGGAAATCGTGGATTACGTTTAACTATTTTGATATTGACGAATGCATTGCGACTTCTTTGGCAGAAGATGAATTACAATTTACACCAGGCGATCGTTGGGATTATTGCAATGTGAATTTTATGCTGTTGACTAAAATCGTGGAGAAAATTAGTGGACAACCGTTTCGTGAATTTGCCAAAGAGCGACTCTTTATGCCTTTGCAAATGACCAATACATTGATCAATGATGATATTACTGAAATTATTCCGAATCGAGTGACACCGTATAATTACAGAACTGACGAAAATGTAGAAGGATATAGAGAATATGGTGTACAACTTTCAACAAAAGGTGATTTTATTCAGCATCCAAGAAATTCACCACATTATGGTGGAAGTGGCGTAGTGACTACAATTGAAGACCTTTTAAAGTGGAGCGAAAATATGTATTCCAAAACGTTTGGAGGACAAGCCTTTTACGACTTGATGCACAAAACCATCAAATTTAAGCACGATCGAGACAATCAAGCATTTGGATTGTATATTGGCGATTACAACGGTCGAAAAATTGTCGCTTGGGATGGTGGCGATTGGGGCATTAGTTCACAACTCTTACGTTTTCCAGACGAAGGTGTTGCCATTACTGTCTTGTCTAACATCGGTACGGGCGAAGCCTACAGAAAAGTAAATGCAATTGCACAGATTTTGATTGATGAAGGATTTGTTGAGTGATACTATTACTTATTCTCCTCCGCCTTGCGCTGCTCTACCAATTCCTTTAGCTTTTTTCCATACTTTGATTCTGCGATTTTTGGCGTGAGTCGTTTGTAGATCGTATCTAAAAACTTCACATTGGCATCAGCAGTTTCCATTGTTACAATGTACGGAGAAATCTCTTTGTCGCCATTGGTGATGGCATAATTGAGAATGTATCGCATGCGACTTTTCGCATAGTTGGCAATTTGATTGTTGATATCTTGTACTTTTTCGACGTCTTCTTCTTTCTGTGCGTCCATGCCGTCGCGAAGCAACATGAGCTCTTTGGTGTTGAATTTGGTCATAAATTCTTTAAAAGCAACCAAATCATCATGATTTTTGGAGCCAGTAACTTCGGCATCACTCTCGAATCTACGAAGTGTAGTGTTGAAAGTCATTTCACCAGGCTCAGCAAAAATTTCCACACGATCGTTCAAGTTATTAAAGTCTTTTTTATCTAAATACATGTATAAAACTTCGGGCTCTTCAATGGTTGTACTAAATACAAAACTTGGTTCGTTTCCATCTACCACCAACGAATCTAAATTGATCAGGGTTGTGTCTTGTATTTTTTGGAGAAAGATGGTTCCTTCTTTCAAACCTTCTATTTTTCCAGAAACAGTTAAGTTTTCTTTTGTAGTTTCTTTTCCACAGGCAACAACACCTACCATTGTTAGAAGTACCAAATATTTTTTGAACATCATATTGAATTTTAACGAGCGCAAATATAGTATTTTCATGAAAGATTACAGCTATTTAGATATCGATTTAGCATTGTCTGAATTTTGTTATGCTTTGGAAGCTATTTGCATTAAAATGGTACATAAAATAGCACCATAGGTTCCTACAACATAGCCAAATACTGCCAACAATACACCAACCGAAGTCAGTGAAGGATGAAAGGCAGAAGCGACAATCGGTGCTGATGCTGCACCACCAACATTTGCCTGACTTCCTACAGCCAGGAAGAAATATGGCGCGCGAATGAGTTTTGCGACTAAGATCAACAAACCTGCATGAATCGCCATCCAAACAAGTCCGACAGCTAATAATCCTGGATTTTCCAGTACTTTTCCTAAATCCATTTTCATTCCAATAGACGCCACTAACACATAAATAAAGATGCTTCCTATTTTGCTAGCGCCTGCACCTTCATAGTTTTTGGCTTTGGTATACGAGAGTGTGATTCCAAAAGCTGTAGCAATAGTAATCATCCAAAAGAAAGACGAGCCTAAGAATGACAAAGCTCCATCATCTTTTTTTACACTATCAAATTGCCCAAGATAATCTGTGATAGCTCCGGCTCCAAAATGGGCTAGTGAAACGCCACCAAACGCCAACGCGAGTATGATCATCAGTTCGGTAAAGGTTGGATTGCGCTTTATTTTGTCTGTAAACGCAGAAACACGCTTTTTTAAATTTTCTATGGCCGAATTATCTGCTTTTAATTTTTCATCAATCTTTTTGGATTTTCCAATTCCCAAGAGTAAAATGGCCATCCAAATATTCGCCACGACAATATCGACCAAGACCATGGCGCCGTATTTATCGGGACTGTATTCATAGATTTCATACATGGCAGCTTGGTTAGCACCACCACCAATCCAACTTCCCGCCAAGGTTGACAATCCGCGCCAAACGGCATCAAAGTCAGCTCCGCCGACAGTTTCTGGCGAAAATATAGAGATGATCAAAATTGCCAATGGTCCACCAATGATGATTCCGACAGTTCCTGTAAAGAACATAATGAGTGCTTTTGGCCCTAAATTGAACACGCCTTTTAAATCAATACTGAGCGTCATTAAAATAAGCGCAGCTGGCAATAAGAAACGACTGGCAATAAAGTATGCTTCCGAGTATTTGTCCGAGATGATTCCGAACGAACTTAAAATTGCAGGTAGTAAATAACAAATTAGCAGTGCTGGAACGTATTTGTAAAACTTTTTCCAACCTACATTTTTGCTGGCTTCTGTATAAAAAACAAAGCCTAAGAGCAACATTAATATTCCAAAAACAATTTTGTCACTGCTAAAAACAGGTTTTGGATGAATGATGGTTTTCTGTACTTTTTGCTGTGTTGCAGGAATGGAAATTACTTCTTTTCCTACATAAAAAGTAGCATCTGAAATTTCATAGATAAACTCAGAGAAACCTTTTTTGGGATTACTTTTAAGTTCAAAAAGTGACATGGCTTTTTCTACCGTAATCATTTCTCTTCCACGATAGAAAATTTCGGCTCCTGAATCGGTCACTGAGAACTTAAAACCACCGGAAGCAATAAACTTTTTGTTGATATTACTCAGATTTTCAATGGTGGCAAATGTGGTGTCAGATTTAATTTTGATATCAAAAGCAGTAAACGAAATAGAATCAATGGAAACTTTTGCGTTGAATACTTGCTGTTTGCTTTCTACATTATGTATGGTGAATTGCTGAGAAAACATTGAAAATGACATCAACAATAGAAGCAGAGCAGTGGCTTTTTTGAACATAGTTAAAAGGTTTGTGTCGCAAAATACCAAAAATGAAATTAAAAACGACACATGCTATATTTTTAAATATAAAAGTTTAGCGTGTATTGTATGAATGTGCTATTCGAGGTAGGTGATTATTTTTTTCATTTCGGTCACAATCCAATGATCTTTTGGAAGGCAATCCATCAATTCGGAAGGAATAGCTCTGTCGATTTCTGGAAGTTCTTTGTACCATTCTAAGACTTGCGAAAAGTAGAATTCTCCAATTTTTTTGTTGCCAAGTTTGTATTCACAATGTCCAATTTGTTCTAGGAGTTTTACATAGCGCCATACTTGAAATTCTTGCAGTTTTTGTTGGTCTACTTTGCGATAATTATCCAATGCTTGTATAAATGCTTCCAAATTATGATAACAGTGTGCCAAATAGAGTTGGGCTAGGAAGTTGTCAGCATCCAATGCAATGGATTTTTTAAAGTTTGCAATGCTATTATGTATAGTTTCTTTCCAATTTTCTGATTCATAGTCTATGAGTCCTAGTATATGATAACAGATAGCATCTTTTTCTGAATAGGTAGTTGCAATGGATTTTATGTGTGTGCGTAGCGTTTCCTTCTCTATTTCAGTTTCCGCCAAAATAAATTCATCATATAGTTGCAGTATGCGATGCTTCGGATTCAAAATGCGCTCTTTACTACAAAAATACAACAAACACCTGAAAAAAATTATTCAGGCGTTTGTTCGGAAGCATCTGTCCGTTTTTTGGGTGCTCTTTTTGCATTTTTTAAACTTTGCATTAGCATCCATTCTATTTGTCCATTGGTACTGCGAAACTCATCCGCAGCCCATTTTTCAATAGCTTTCAGCATTTCTTCATTGATGCGCAATGCAAAGGCTTTCTTTTTTGCCATAATTATTTTTTTGACTCGATACTCAAAATGTATTAGTTCTACTACTTAGTTCGAACTATGTTCGTTGTTTTCTTTTCTATTCCGCAGTTGTGAAGCGACCTAGTTTATTAAGATGCTTTCTGATTTTTCAGCATAAAAACAATCAACACAATAGGCATTATCACTGAATACGCAATAATAAAATACGTTGTTACTGATTCCATAAAAAAGTTATCTCCAAATGCTTTTTGAATCATTGCATAGCTCACAAAAGCTAATAAAAGTAACGTCATCAGATTCACATATCGCAACATTCTGCTACTGAGTTGATAGTTGTGTGCGGCATTGTTTTCTGTAATATTTACCATGTAGTTGTGTATGTGTGGAAATTTGGTTAATACATGCAGTCCGATCGTAATTGCTGTAGTTATTCCCATTAAAAACCAGATTAAGTTTTTACTGCCCATTCCGTCTACTTCCCCTTTAATATTGAAATGTGTAGGCATGATTTCTGGTAATGATGCATACGAGATAATGACGTACACCCACAAAGCAATTAAAATAGCGCCTGTACTGGCTTCAATAACTGTGTCAATAGGTTCTAAAGGAACTTTTATTTTTGGTCTATTTGAATACATGATTATCTGTTTTTACTACGTTCAAAAATGATTTGTACCGAACCAGCGGTTACGGTATGTAATACCCAACCTTGTTTTGCGTGATTGTTTAGGATTTCTTCTAATTTTTCTCCTCTATTCTTCCAACCTAATTTGGGGTTGCTTAAAACTTTATACTCTTTCATGATCTTTTCTATTTAAAATCTACTCAATAGTTGGTTATAATTTTGTGACTTGACGAAGATGAATTACTTAGGATCGTCTTTAAATATGACCAAACTTAAAACGACACCAATGCTCATTCCAATAATGGATCCTGTGAGTGTTCCCATGACAATATCACCAAATATAACACCTGCTGAGGTTCCTATACTAGTGCCTAAGGCAACACCGAGTGCTACGGCTGTGATTTGTTTTTTGTTCATGATTATTGATGCAAAGTTCCTGTATTTACAACTGGAGCAGCTTCTTTATCACCACATAA
>JBCCLS010000255.1:0-5587 GCA_039026835.1 Bacteroidota bacterium
GGAACCTAACCAACGAAACGGCGCACATTACCCAAACCACGAAAAAAGCACTCCACAACCAAATAAAAAACAATAACAAAACAGAAAAAAAACCATAACAAAAGCCAATGCAAGTCACAACAAGCAACAGCAAATTACGATCAAACCTGACGGAATTGAGTTGAAATAATATACTTTTGAGAAAATAAAAAGGTGCGTTTTTTTGAACGCACCTTTTGTGTTTTTAGCATTTTCTTGAACATAATGCTGAATAGCCTCCTCCATCATCAGAAGGTTCACACACATCAGTTTCGCAATAGCGCCATGTTTTTGGCGGTCTTCCTCCTGAAAGCTGCATTAAATTTCCAATAATGCTTTTGCTAAGGTTTAGCTTTTTGATTTCTTTTTGCTTTTTCATAATACATTTTTTTGTGATTTATAATGACACAAAATTATGATCGTATATCGTTGAAAAAAAGCAAGATAACCTGTAGTTTATGAATTGAAGGTTGTTGTTGTAACGATGAACAACGAATTCTATTATTGCTCGAATAAATAGGAAACAAATTCTGTTGATTTTGCTTCACTGTAAACACGAATATCGTCAATACTTCCACTAAATGGATTTTTCCCTGAACCGTCATTTCCAATCAATAATGGCATGGTTGAGGTAGCGATTTCTCCTTTGATATATTTCATCAAAGCAGGTTTTCCATTGATGTACAAATACATTGTATCATCTTTTAGCGTACACGTAATCATATACCAAGTATCACTTTCATAATCAAACTTTCGCAATTCGTGCATAATTCCGAAAGGAGCAATCGTAAATATGATGTCTTTGGTAACAATTTCTTCGTCTTCAAAAGGTGCATAGCCTATAGAAATTCCATACGCAGGATTCTTTTTGGAAGTATCAGACACATTTTTATACAAAACTTGTTGTAAGTGCGATGCATCTGTTTTGAGCCATAAATTGATGGTGAATTCGTTTGTGAAGTTGATATGTTCGTTGGCAGGAATGCGAATATGATCGTCAATACCATCAAATCTATATGCCTTGTCTGTATTGCCATATCGGTCGAACGTTGCGCTTACGCCTCGAGGATAGGCATTGACTCTGTATGGACTTAAATCATTTGTATTTCCGTCTAGCGGATAATAGGCGACTAGACTTTCGGTTAGATCAAATTGTGGTTCTTCTTCTTCAATACTACAACTACTAAAGGTAAAAACAAGTAGTAAGGTGGTAACTAGAAACTTGATTTTCATGATGAATCGGTTTTTTGTTGATTGATGATTTTATGATTCAATATGTCACAAAAATGATACCAAACATAAAATACGTTCCTTAATCTTTTAGCTCAGGAAATTTTTGATAAATAGATGCGTCTGTTAAAGGGATTTGTGGTGGCAGTTCTGTATCTTTTAGTTGCTTGATAAAAGGATGATGATACTTTTCCTGCTTATGAAATGCATGCATGAGTACATTGATTTGTTCCCGCATTGTTACATACTGTTTGTAAAATTTATAATAATACAAATCATTAGCATCTGATAATATTCTTGTTTTTTGCCGGAATGTAGGGGATTTACCCTTTGTATTCATGTACGCGCTCATAAAAAATGTAAGTTGATGAAATTCGTCCAGAATATTGAGCAATTCAAAAGCTTCATTGCTTGCAGGAGCTACTTTTTTGAGTTGTGCATATATATCAATTGGGTCAGGATAGTATTGTTCACCGTATCCTTCAAAATGTGCCGATTTAAAATTATGGATAAGTATTTTTTGAAGTATGATGTCTTTGAGTGCAACTTGCTCAGTACTTTCAATTTTTTGTTTTTTCTGTAAAAGTAATTGCTTTAAATCATCCGTTTTAAGTTGTTTTAATTGTGTAATTGTTTCAGCAGTATAGTGAATTCCGTATTTTTCTTTGGCAATATTGAATTCGTTTTCAATATAATATAACTCTTCTTCATACATTTTTTCATAAGCAAATGTAGCATACCGATAACTTGATAAATCAACAAAACTGAGACTTATTACACAAAAAAGACTGATTACAAAAGTGTACAATTTCCATGTTCCTACTTTAAAGAATCGAGCAACTTCTGTCCAAGCTGTTAAAAATAAATACGCAGGAATCGTAAACAATAGATATTCATACACATTGTAAGCTCCAAAACCTACCAAGAAATAGCCAGCAGCCCAATCACGAAGAAACGCCACAATCATATACCAGCATAAAAACTCAATAAACAGCGAATAATTTGCAATATGAAGTGTGACTTTTTTGCGAGTTTTATAAAAGTGAAACGTAGGTTGTAAAAACCAATAACGTATCATGGTATGATTGCCTAAGGCAATAGAAATCGCTAGTAAAATTATATGTTCAAAGTGGAGTGCTTTATCAGATTGGAAAGGAATATCCGAAGACATACCAACGCGCATCATGTTTACAATTTCAAAGAAAAAGAAAATAAAACTATATAAAATAAGTGCGCTGATTGATCCTAATACAATTCCTGTCCAAAATCGGATTTTTCCAATTTTAGCAATAGATAAGCGATGTTTAAATTGTATCTTTCTTCCTGACTTCATACTGTATCAGTACAAAGTCCGTTGCTATTGTTACAATCCTAATTTTTGACGTAGCATTTTTGGTAAAGCGTCTTTATGCACCATAACCGAGATCGTTTTCAATCTGAAAAAAGCTTCACTCATATGCACATATCCGTCATTTGGTACACGCTTGGTGTTGCTTCCCCACGAATTTTTTACACGAAAATATTCGTTGCCATTTTGGTCAGTTGCCAACCCTGTAATGTGCATCAAGTGATCATCTGTGGTAGTATATGCTTCAAATTCTTGTTGACGGTATCTTTCTGAAATATATTTTTCTTTTCGAACGGCTGCTGAAAATTCTTTTTTGTTGCTCACAGCTTCTTCTGGAATGGTAGCAATGCCAAACATTGGTGAAAATGTAGGTTCTGAAACATCACAGTCCAATTCGACAGTATAACCTGTTTTCAAGGCATTTTTTGTCAGCGCCACTAACTCGTCTAAAGTTACATTGTAAAAACTTCCGTTAGAAAAATTATCAGGAATATTTAAAATAAATGAACTGTAATACGGTTGATGCGAAAAAGAAGTCATTGTCACATAATCATCTGGGTTGATTTTGGTCATTTCCAAAAATGATTGTGGTGTGTACGTCGCTCCATCATACACAAACGATTCTGGGCGTTTTCCTAAATACACATCCAAAACACTTTCAATCGTACGTTTCCAGTTTAAAGATAATTTCTTTGCAGGATTCTTAATATACACATTCAACATTGCCTTTAATACCGCTACCATTTCCGCATGATTGTGACTTGTTTGTAAAGTCTGTAAACCAGAATATGCGCTATTAGGAACCAATCCGTGTGACTTTACCGCATTAATCACATCATGTGCCAAACCGCCTTCACTGAATTGTGCTTTTCCTTGTCGCATCACATAATTCCAAGCTTTTTTAGGATAGGTATTTCGCACATTAAACATTTCTGAAATATCAATTTGCTTTCCTGTGAGTCGAATAATTTCAGATTCCAAAAAAGAAGAAGTCGAAAAACTCCAGCAAGTTCCAGTACGTCCCTGACTTATCACAGGAGTAGCTTCCAAGTCAATAGTTGTTGTAAATTGATAATCCTGTGCAAATGTTATCGTTGTAAAACAGAGTAAAAATGTGGCTAAAAGTAGTTTTTGCATGAGAAATTTTAGTATTTGTATTCAAGAATTCGAATGTAGAAATTCGTGATAACTGTGTAAAATGAATTATTTTTGCACAAAATACTAAAAATATGAGTAAACCTGACTGGAAAACGGCAAAAGAATACGACGATATTACCTATAAAAAAGCGGATGGTGTAGCACGCATTGCATTCAACAGACCTAATGTTCGAAATGCCTTTCGACCACATACCACAAGTGAATTGTTAGATGCTTTTAGAGACGCACATGAAGATGTAAATATTGGCGTAGTGTTGCTTTCTGCGGAAGGTCCGTCTACCAAAGATGGTGTGTATTCTTTTTGTAGTGGCGGTGATCAAAAAGCGCGTGGACATCAAGGATATGTTGGACAAGACGGCTACCATAGATTAAATATTTTGGAAGTACAACGTTTAATTCGTTTCATGCCAAAAGCTGTCATCGCTGTTGTGCCAGGTTGGGCTGTTGGTGGCGGACACAGTCTGCACGTAGTATGTGATTTAACCTTAGCAAGTAAAGAACACGCCATTTTTAAACAAACCGATGCTGACGTTACCAGTTTTGATGCAGGTTATGGCTCAGCGTATTTGGCTAAAATGGTGGGACAAAAAAAAGCGCGTGAAATCTTTTTCTTGGGAAGAAACTACTCAGCACAAGAAGCTTATGAAATGGGTATGGTCAATGCGGTAATTCCACATGAGGAGTTGGAAGACACTGCATTTGAATGGGCGCAGGAAATTTTGGCAAAATCACCAACATCAATCAAAATGTTGAAGTTTGCGATGAATTTAACCGATGACGGAATGGTAGGACAACAAGTATTTGCAGGAGAAGCGACGCGTTTAGCCTACATGACAGACGAAGCCAAAGAAGGACGCGATGCCTTCCTAGAAAAGCGCAAGCCAAACTTTGAGAAGAAGTGGATTCCGTAGTAGGGTTTTGGGTGTTAGGTCTTGGGTTTTAGGATTTTCAAACTGAAAACTGCGACTGATACTTTCAATATTTTCGAGTTTCCTACGTTTACTTTCATAAACCAATTAGAAAATGAAAAACTTCCTCATAAGTCTATGTTTGCTATGCTTTTTTATAGGAAACGGACAAAATACAGATCGTGCCTTTGAAATTGGATTGCATTATCCATTGTCTACAGGTGATAATTTTATCGTCTTTGCATACGATGGTGTAGTCGGATTGGATGTAAATTATCAAGTGACTGATTTTGAGTTGATCTCTCCTAAAATCGGAGTTACGATTGATTATTTTAATTACAATTTTGTAGACAACGTTAATGGAAGTGCTTTTGTTTTTAAACCAAGAGTTATTGGAGAATTTAACATTGAATCACTTCCTGAATTCAAACCGTATGTGTTGTTAGGCTACAGTATTTTCAGCACTTCCATAAATGCAGCTAGTGCAGGATTTAGCTTAGGAACGCACGATCCCACAATTCAGCCTAATGGCGATCGTTTCAATGATACACAATCTGGAATTACTTGGGGATTTGGTGCTGCGTACGATCTTACAGAAACGTTTTTTGTACACGTAACTGCCGATTTTATCAAACTCAATTTAACAGGAGGCACTTCAGGAAATCGTTTCAACGAAAACATTCATACACTGAGTATGGGCGTAGGATTGCGGTTTTAGTATTTGTTGATTCCACATATTGTATTCTACTATTCTTTCAACCATTCTCTTAATTAAAGAATCTTCAATTTTAATATCATTTGGGGTATTATGACCAAATTTCCCACCAAATCCATTATCTTTATATTTAAGTAAAATACTAAAAATTGATCAATGAAATATTTACGGAAATTATATCTCACATTGGTTTTAATTATGGCTATACAA
>JBCCLS010000256.1:0-5581 GCA_039026835.1 Bacteroidota bacterium
TGGAAACCTTTTCCCAAAAAGATATGATGACACTTGAAAAAGTACTTCGCATTGTACAACAAGAAAAAGAAATTGTTAAAGATTTGTTTTCAAAAACGCAGCATTTTATGAATAAGAATGTGTTTTCTTTACAGGGAATTTTGGATACTGCATGCTAGTTTTTTACGAGTTGGAAACTCGCAAAACAAGTCTAAAGCGAAGCGTATCTAGAAAAATCTCAATACTCACTACTAATATCTCATTACTACTTAGGCTTCCCTTCAACCACAACCACAATCTCCCCTTTCGGAGGTTTATTTTGATAATACTCCAATACTTCTTTCGCAGTTCCTCTGATCGTTTCTTCATACAATTTTGTCAATTCACGAGAAACAGAAACTTGTCGATCTTCTCCAAAGTATTCACAGAAATTCCCTAAAGTTTTAATGAGTTTGTGTGGCGATTCGTAGAAAATCATGGTACGGGTTTCTTCTGCTAAGAGTTTTAAACGTGTTTGCCTTCCTTTTTTTACAGGTAAAAATCCTTCAAAGACAAATTTATCATTAGGCAATCCACTATTGACTAAAGCAGGCACAAAGGCTGTTGCGCCAGGTAAGCATTCTACCGAAATGTCATTAGCAATACACGCGCGTGTGAGTAAAAATCCAGGATCCGAAATCGCTGGTGTTCCCGCATCACTGATAAGTGCAAAAGTTTCGCCCGCTTTGAGACGTTGCACTAACGCATCAACTGTTTTGTGTTCGTTGTGCATGTGATGACTTTGCATTGGAGTAGCGATTTCAAAATGCTTCAACAACTTTCCGCTGGTACGTGTATCTTCTGCCAAAATCATATCCACACTTTGTAGCACTTCAATCGCTCTAAAAGTCATGTCTTGCAAATTTCCGATTGGTGTTGGTACAATGTATAGTTTCATCAAAGCAGGGTTAGCGATACAATTCCGTATGTATTTTCAATTCAAAAATAACGATTACAACACAAAAAGCAGTCTTTCATCGATTATTTATTGTGCTATTTACGCAACCTTTTCAGAATTTTCGCATCTTTATAAAGATTATGAAAAAACATTACGTAACCATCCTTTTCTTGCTCTGTTCGTATCTTGGATGGAGTCAAACCACCGATTTATCTGTAAGTGTAGAATCTACTGACCTTAGCGGAAATCCCATTTCAAATATTATTTTTTTTCAAGAGTTTTACTATGTTACCACCATTAGTAATTCGGGAGACGCTGTGATGAATGCTACATTTTCGCAACAAATAGCACCAGATGTAGCAGTGTTGACTACCGAAAGTCAAAATGCAGTGGGCGGTGCAGCAGATGCGACTAATTTTGTATACGATGCTGCTTTGGGAACAATTACGGCAGATGTACCCAATTTGCCAAGCGGCGCCAGTGTAGAAATTCGAGTTTTAGTAAGAGCGCCTCAGACTCTTGGTGGAATTTCAACTACAGCTACAATTGATCCACCTGCAGGAACTACAGATACCAATCTCGATGGAAATACATCTATTATTTCTATGAACGTAACTTCTGCTCCTTTGGATTTTTCGGTAACATATCAACAAGTGAATCCTACTGCGGGTACTGGAATTTCTGCTTGGGGCGATCAAGTTACGTTTGAATTTACAATCACAAATAACAGCAGTATTCAATATCCGATCAATAGTTTTTCCTTGTTTCAAGGATTGTCATCGGATTCTACGAACGGTTCTGCCAATTTGCAACTCATTTCGTTGGATTGTATTGCTGCGACGAATGGTGTTGTTTGTCCCACAGATCTTGGTGTGTTTCCAGGTGCGCCAACATCGGGCGTTGCAGTTCAGGAAATGTATTTGTACGAACAGCAAATTATTTTTCCTTCACAAGCTAGTTTAACATTTAGTGTTGTGTATGAATATACAGAAGGTGACTGCGGCATTATGTCAGATTTGATTCAAATGCAGAGTTTTGCTCAAATTTCTCTCACAGAGCCCAATACCAATTCTGATCAGTCAAACACAGTTTTCACTGATTTGTTGAATTCTACAGCATGTCCATGCACAGATGTGAGTATAAATACAGATCAGATAGATCCGCTTTCAGGAACCATTCCAAATTTTGGTCAATCCGTAACATTTCAAACAACAGTTACCAACAACGGACCTTTAGACACCACAATTCAATTCTTTTTTCAAAACTTAGGCATTACGTGGGAATTTATTTCGGTGAACTGCATTAGTGCTTCAGGCGGTCTTAATTGCGGTGATTTTACCATAAATATTGACAATCAATTCTGGCAAGTGGACAGTTTGGTGATTCCTGTCGGTGCGACTATTGTGATTGAAACTGTTTTGCGATATACAGAACCAGAATGTCCTACAGATACTACGATTGATTCGCTTTACAGAACTACAGTAAACATGCTGGAACATATTGATTGTAATGAAGCAGATAATAACCAGTTTGCCAATGTTATATTACCACAAGCTCCAGGAACGACAAATTGTGTTAGTGCTACTAATTTGAATGTTTCAAAAACTCAGGTAGCTCCAGCATTGCCTCTAGGAAGCTCGGATACCAATCCTATGCCTTGGGGTGATATTACGTATCATATTGTGGTGACCAATAATAATTTGACAGATGTGCCACTAACGCTTACTGACTTTTATGGTGGTACTGCAACTGCTACTGGAATTTTACAATCGGTGACATGTATTGCGACGACAGGAACCGCTGATTGTATTCCTATTGTGAACGAAAATATTGGCGTACCATTAACTACGCAAGACGAAATATTTTGGCAAGTTACAGCAGCTGAGAATTGGGTGCTTCCAGCGGAAAGTTCCATAACGTTTGAAGTGGTTGTCAATTGGGATCCGCAATGTTCTAGTTTTGTGGTACCAGTAACCAACTCAGTAACTACAACTATTATTGGATTGGCTGACTCGGACATCACAGTGGCATCCACGAGCTTTTTGACGTCTTGTGTCGATTTAATTATTCAAACATTTCCATCACAAGCGACAACACCTGTAAATACCGACTTTGATTGGATTGTAGATATTACGAATAGTATTTCAAGTTCTACAGCAGAAAATGCAGCGTTTTCAACTACTGTAGATGCGGCTTTTACCATTGCAGGAACGCCTACGTGTACTGTGACCAACGGAAATGCTACTTGTATTTCAACGTTTACTGTAGATACCACAACCAATGAAGTGTCTGGAGTCATTCCTTTGTTAGAGCCAGATGCGATTATACAAATCATTATTCCTGTCACCGCTCCTAGTTTTGGAGGTTCTTTTACAAACATTGCCGAAATACAACCAGATCCTGCAAATAATACGGAATCAGATCCTACTACCAATATCTCCATTTCGAGTGTGCAAGTATTGTCGCCTACACTAACCAAAGCATTTTCACCTGATGAAATTACTGCCTTGGAAACTTCTGTGTTGACATTTACCGTAGAAAATGTTCCTGGAAATGTAGCGCAATCAGAAATTTCTTTTACAGATAATTTACCTGCGGGACTTGTGTTGGCAGGCGAACCGTATTGGGTAGAAAGCAATGGCGCCACTGCTGATTTTGTAGGTGTTACAGATGATAATTTTGTGGGAGTTACCAATTTGAGCATTCCCGATGGTGTTGCCAACTGCACATTTGCGGTGTTGGTTACTTCAGATACTGCTGGTTTTTATACGAATGAGTTTGCCAACTTTACAAGCTTGACAAATGTTGATGCAAGTTTGGTTTTTGCCACATTAAATGTGTTGCCACTTCCACCAAGCACTGATTTAAGTCTTGAAAAAATGGTGGATACTGAGCGTCCTTCTATCGGTGAAACCATTGATTTTACAATTTCTGTCACGAATAATGGTACTGAAGATGCCACTACTGTTGTGATAGAAGAACAACTTCCTGACGGTTATGAATATGAATCACATATGGCAAGTGCTGGAACTTACGATGAAAACACACAACTTTGGACCATAGATATACTCACTGCTGGAAGCACAGCAACATTGACACTTACGGTAACTGTGGTAGAAGGTGACGTGTATGAAAATGTAGTAGAAATTATCAATCAATTGCCTGTGGATACTAATATTGATAATAACAGTGCAACTGCCATTACATTTCCTGATTGTATTGATGTTCCCAATGGTTTTTCGCCAAATAATGATTTGGTAAATGATGTGTTTGAAATTCGTTGCTTGGAAAACTATTCAGACAATGAATTGACCATTTTTAATCGCTGGGGAACTATTATTTATAAAACACGAAATTATGCAAACGACTGGAATGGTGTGCCGAATAAAAATGTAGTATTGTTTAACAAAGGCGGACGTTTGCCAGTAGGAACGTATTTCTATGTGCTTACGCTTGAAGGCAATACCATTCAAAAAACAGGTTGGTTGTATTTGAACTACTAGACCGTTTCACTTTAGACTTGTTCCCGCAGCTTGTGCTGAACTTGATTCAATATAGGCAGGAATCTCTCAGATTACTTTGTTTTTGAACTTATTCTAATGTAAAGGTTTTTAAAAAAACAAAAGTACATTAAGCGAAGCCAAAATGTACTTTGATATGTCATTATCAAATTTTCAAATCAGACAATTTTCAAATTAAAAAACCCAACACCTGCTTCACGCAAACTTACGTTCAATAATTTCCATAAAGCGTGTTTCATATTCTTCTTTGCCTGACCAATTGTTATAATCAGGTTTGATCATATTAAAGATGAAGTGTTTTGCTTCAGTTTCTGTTTCAATCGTGTTCAATTGAGAAATCACACGGTTGTAGTCTTCTTGATTGCCATCAAATAAATGTTTAGTAAACGCAATACGATCATTTAATCCAATAGAAATTCCAGTATTTAGACGATCATTTAGTGATTTTGGTTTGCTATCTTTTTTTACTTCTACTGGTGTTTTTACTTCCTGTGTTACAGTTTCAGTAACTTTTGGCGTTGGAGCTGGCGCAGATTTTTCTACTTCTACTTCAGGTACTTCTTCGCTTCGTACAAAAGTAGGTTGCGGCAACACATCTGCTAAAATATCTTCTAAGGTTTCACGTTTAGGTTCTTTCGATGTAATATTGGTCAACAAGGTATCTTCTTCCTCTTCCTCAGGCATTTCGGCTACCATATTTTTAATAGTCTCCATCAACGGTTCTACCAATTCATCTTGTTCTGGATCTTCCGCTACCAAATGATGTCTGGTGATAGAATCATCTTCAGCGTTTTGTTCTACCTTATCGTGGTTGTATACATTTTCTAGTGTTTGAAAAAAAGATGAGTCTGCATAATCAGGTACTGTATCCTTAAATTGCTCTTCAAAAAACAAGAGCACTGACAACTTTTCAAAAACTTCTTTCGCTTCTTTATGTAATGCAACTACATCTTCTTTACCTTTTAATTTAAGGATTCGATGCGCGATACTTACTAAATCTCCCTCTAATTTTTTCTTCATAACTTTTAAACTATTGTCGTTGTATAACCTTTGATTTTTTAATAAATTTGTTCACCTTTACAAAAACGAGCATAAATTCGTTTTCGACTTGAAAATTACAAAATGTTTCTCGAAAATACAGTAA
>JBCCLS010000257.1:0-5570 GCA_039026835.1 Bacteroidota bacterium
ATGCTTTTGTCATAGAAATCGAACTTGACAATTGGTATTTTTCAGCAAACTATGAACCATATAATGATTTCTTAAGTCGAACTCACGTTAGTTTCAAATTCAACCAAAATCCGGAACAATACATTCAAGTATAACCATTCAGCCTGCGCAAAATTTCAATCCGTTGCAATTGCTACCCGAAACTCAAATATTAGCGTATATTTGCATCAAAATAATTAACATTATGTTTAGCGATCTAGCGAATACCATATTTCAAGAAAGTATTGAAAAATATCACATCGTTGATGATGTAGACCAACCGTTTGAAAATCCTTATCCAAAAGACAAAATTGAACACTTATTATACAGAAAAAACTGGATTGATACGGTACAATGGCATTACGAAGATATCATTAGAGATCCAAACATTGATCCTGTGGCTGCTTTGCAATTAAAACGTCTTATTGACGCTTCTAATCAAGACAGAACGGACACCGTAGAATATATAGATAGTTATTTTTTGCAAAAATATAGTGATGTGACTGCAAAAGATAGCGCGACTATCAATTCCGAAAGTCCTGCGTGGGCTATCGATCGCTTGTCCATTTTAGCATTAAAAATTTATCACATGCAGGAAGAGGCAGATCGTGAAGATGCTTCGGAAGCACACCGAGCAAAATGTCAAGACAAACTCAACATTCTTTTAGAACAACGCGTAGACCTTTCTTCTGCTATTGATCAATTAATTGCCGACATTGAAAACGGCGATAAATACATGAAAGTTTACAAGCAAATGAAAATGTACAATGACGATGATTTAAATCCAGTATTGTACAACAAAAACAAATAAAAGCCGCTCACATAGAAACAGCATTATGGAACAGGCTTCCAAACACATTCTAGTCATACGTCTCTCTGCCATGGGAGACGTTGCTATGACGGTTCCTGTCCTACAAGCGATGGCGCGTAGCTATCCTACTGTAAAAATCACGGTAGTTTCACGTGCTTTTTTTGCACCGATCTTTCAACACATTCCCAACGTTACTTTTTATACTGCTGATGTTAAAGGAACACACAAAGGCATCATCGGACTTTACAAATTGTACAAAGAACTCAAAACACTACAAATTGATCTGATTGCAGACCTGCATAATGTCTTACGATCTAAAATTTTGGGTGCTTTTTTTAAACTTAGCGGATACAAAATTTGTCAAATAGATAAAGGCAGAGCCGAAAAAAAGGCATTGACTAGCGCAACAGGAAAAATTTTCTCTCAACTCAAAACGACTCATGAGCGATATGCAGCTGTTTTTCGCAATTTGGGATATTATGTAAAGCTTTCGCCAGAAGATACTCTAGAACCGCTAAAAACTACCAAAAACATTACCTCATTCCTTGGACTAACTGGACAAAAATGCATTGGTATTGCGCCCTTTGCTGCTTTTGAGGGAAAAACGTATCCAATTGCTCAAATGGAGCAAGTACTTGCTAAGCTGAATGACACAGAAAAATACACAATTGTTTTATTTGGTGGAAAAGCAGATGCGCAACAATTCGCTGCTTGGGAACATACATTTGAACACGTGTTAAATGCTGCAGGACACTTTTCATTTGAAGAAGAACTCATATTAATTTCCAATCTCGATCTCATGCTTTCTATGGATTCTGGAAATGCGCATTTGGCAGCCATGTTTGGTAGAAAAGTAATCACAATTTGGGGCGTAACGCATCCATACGCAGGATTTTATCCGTACGGACAACCCATAGAAAATGCCTTGCTAGCAGATAGAGAAACATATCCACTAGTACCAACTTCCATCTACGGCAACAAGTATCCAGCAGGATACGAAAATGTGATGCAAACCATTACTCCAGAAACGGTTTTTGAGAAAATTGTGAAGGTAATTGAAGCATAATTTCACACATCGGCTTTACATCTGGCAAACTCAAAATGTATAGTGGAAATAGATCTAAAAACAGACAAATCAACCCAAACGAACTTCAAAGGTTTGTAGGTTAAAAAGTTTGTCTTTTGAAATGAAAAAGTATCTTCTAACACCTAACACCTAACACCTAACACCTAAATATCATCAAAATTTACAGAAATCGTAGGCGTTGTTGGATGTGCTTGGCAAGTTAAAATCATACCTTCTTCAATTTCGCTATCGGTCAAAATTTGGTTTTTCTCCATTACTGCTTTCCCTTCGGTAATGCGTGCAATACAGCTACTGCAAATACCACCTTGACACGAGTAAGGCGCATCAATCTTTTGTTTTAAGGCTGCATCCAAGATCATATCGCTGGCGTCCATATCAAAAGTAAATTCTTCATCATCAACGACTACAGTGATTGTTGAGGTTCCAGAAACCGCTTCGGCAGCTTCATTGGTTTCTGAAGACGCAGTAAACAATTCGTAATAAATAGCATCTTCTGAAATTCCATCGGCTTTCAAGGTATCCGAAACTGTATGAATCATGGCCTCTGGACCGCAAATATAGAAATGTTTGAAGTCGGTGTCTTTCATTTGATTTTTGAGCACATAATTTATCGCTGCACTATCAATTCGTCCTGCCAAAGCATCTTCGGCACGTGCTTGACTGTACACAAATTTCAAATAAAAATTCGGGTGTTTTTCGGCCAACGCTGTCAATTCTTCATGAAAAATAGTTTCCTCAGGCGATTTATTTCCATACAACAGTGCAACTGTATTTCCATATTCCAAAGCTGTTTTTAAAATACTCATAATCGGTGTAATGCCACTTCCTGCGGCAAAAAGTGCAATCGAACCTGCATGTGAAGAAGGTGTATACACAAAAAATCCTTCGGGCGCATGTACTTCTAACACACTTCCTTCGGTCAACTCTCTGTTGGCATAGGTAGAAAAAGTTCCGTTGGCAACTTCCTTAATGGCAACTCTAAGTTTATCTTCTTTAGGAGCCGCACATAATGAGTATGCTCGGCGGACTTCCTCACCATTTATTTGTGTTTTCAGTGTAATATACTGTCCTGCCTTAAAAGTGTACGAAGGCGCTAAAGCTTCTGGGACATGAAATTCAACGCTTACCGCGCTTGGAGTTTCTCTATGAATATGACGTACTTCTAGTGGACGAAAATCTGACATTGTGCAATTTTTTTTAGTTGAATTCTTTTTGCGAATAGTTTTACAAAAATAAACAATACCAAAGGCATTTAAAACGATTTAAAAATAAATTAATACCTAAAATATATATGCATAAGAAAATTATGCATTATATTTAGTCAATTATTTTCTGCATTATGGGAAACTCAAAATTGTACAAAGGAAGCTTAACGACCATTATTTTAAAACTTTTGGAAACACATGGCAAAATGTACGGATATGAAATCACACAAAAAGTAAAAGAAATTACCAAAGGTGAACTTAACATTACGGAAGGTGCTTTATATCCTGCGTTACACAAGTTGGAAGCTGCGGAGTTGCTTGATGTCGAAGTTGCCAAAGTAGGCAACCGTTTGCGTAAATATTATAAACTCACAGACAAAGGAAGTGTAGAAACGGTCAATAAGCTTAAAGAATTAGAGCAATATATTAGAAATATGCAGGTATTGGTAAACCCAAAATGGAGTATTGAATAAATAAGTACGATCATGAATTCACAGTCTGAAGAACCTGTAAAACTCACAAAACAACAATTGCAATATATTGATGCGTATTTGGAACGTAGTGGAATTACCTATTGGGATGTGCGTACGGAGTTACTAGATCATATTGCTTCTGCGGTTGAAGAAAAAATGACGACTGAGCACAGTAGTTTTGAAGCCGCATTAGAAGCAGTAAGTATTTCCTTTGGAAACCATATGCGCAACGGATATGTACTAAACAGTGATAATTCTGCTTGGGTTTCTGTCGGTGTTTTCTCGGATGGTGAAGGTTTCAAAAAATTACAAAAAGAAAAGCGCAAGCAAATCAATAAAAAATATACCAAAGTATTTTGTAAACAACTTGGACACGTGTTGTTATCGTTGCGTTTTTACGTAGAATTCGTGTTATTGTTACTGCTAGTTTATTCAGTTTCTATGTATAATGAAAAACTAGCTATTGGAGCAGGAATGTTGTATTTATTTATGCCGTTTGTATGGATGTTGTATTGGTATATCAAGGGCGAAATTCCGAAGAAGTCACTGCATTTACAAGTTGCGGCGTTAAGTTTGATACTATGGATTGACTTTTACGGTTTTGTACCCAATATGTATGAGATGTTTGCTGATAAAAAGTTTAGTTTTCAGTTATACGTTTGGTCTTTTGTCTTTTTATTTCCCCTAATTAAAACAAGTTTTATTTGCTACAATAATGTACGCAAAGAATACAAAAAATATTATGATTTAATTTCAAACTAACACTCATGAAATGCACTACTTTGTATATGTAAGAACTGTATGAGATCACAAAAATGAATTCATGTTGATAGGGCTATGCAGCTTTTGTAGAAAACCTGTACAGAATATGATTTTTTCGCGTAGCGTGTAACAAATTCAAAAAATACATACTAACCATAACAACTAAATAAAACAGCTATATGATTCAAAAATTTATCAGCCTACAATGGAAAGAGTTTGTACGCTCTGCTTCTTTCCAAAAAGGTGTTGCCATTAAAATATTGCTCTTTATCGCCGCCGCATACATTGCCGTGATGGCAGTTAGTGCAGGTTTGCTCTTATTTTTTGGAATCAAAAAAATACTTCCACCAGGCGCCGATCCAATGATTGTTGTTCACAGATTTATCATTTTTTGGTTTTTAGCAGACCTCATGCTGCGCTACTTTATGCAGCAAATGCCAGTGATGAATATTAAGCCACTCATGATCATTCCCATCAAACAAAAAACAGTTATTCACTTTTTATTGGGGAAAACCATCATTTCTTTCTTTAATCTATTGCCATTATTGGTGTTTATACCGTATTGTGTTACACTATTAACACAAGGATATTCGCCAGTACAGGTAATTTTTTGGCTCTTGTCCATCATAGTCATTACCTTATCACTCAACTTTTTAAATGTATTGGTAAATAAAAGTAATACGGTTTTTTACATTGTAGCTTCTATGTTGGCAACCTTGGCGGGAATGCAATACTTTGGCATTTACGATGTTACAGAACCTGCAGGGACTATTTTTACAGCGCTCTATGCCAACCCAATTTACATTTTAGTGCCAATGGCTGTATTAGCAATCCTTTATTATTTAAATTTCAACTATCTAAACAATCGTTTTTACTTAGACAGTGCTATTTCCAAAAAAGTAAAAGAAGTCAACACGTCCGATCTTTCTTGGTTAAATCGTTTCGGAACCTTAGCTACGTTCTTAAAAAATGATGTACGTATGATTTGGCGTAACAAACGACCGCGACAAGTATTGCTCTTATCAGGTTTATTCCTTTTTTACGGCGTTGTATTCTTTACCCAAAAAATATACAATGACATGCCAGGATTCTTGGCTTTTGCCTCCATCTTTATCACAGCAGGATTTTTATTCTCCTTTGGACAACTGGTTCCTTCTTGGGATAGCGAACACTACAAAATGATGATGAGTCAAAACATTCCGTATCGACAATAC
>JBCCLS010000258.1:0-5546 GCA_039026835.1 Bacteroidota bacterium
AAAATGGTCATTGGGCTCACAGTGGTATCGTTTGCGACTTCTGCTCCAGAATTGCTTGTCAGCATCAATGCAGCTATCAATGATTCACCCGCAATTGCCATCAACAATGTCATTGGTTCTAATATTGCCAATATTGGATTGGTATTGGGAATTACCGCCATCATTGGACCGTTGGCTGTTAACAAAACCTTTTACAATCTCACCTGGCCATCTTTAATGGTATTTTCGCTACTTATTTATCTTTTTCTGTGGACAGATACCTTATTAGCGCGATGGGAAGGAATTTTGTTAGTGCTCGGTTTGATATTATTTTTAATCGTTTTAATTCGCTCAGCGCGAAAAGACACAGATACAGTGGATATCGAAGGTGTTGACGATATGGCTACTACCATTTCGTATGGAAAAATCTTTTTGTGGTTGCTGTTAGGTGGCGCAGCATTGTATTTTGGTTCTGAATTTTTAGTTGAGGGAGCCAAAGCCGTAGCGCAAAACTTAGGCGTGAGTGAAGGTGTCATTTCCATTACCATGATTGCCATAGGAACCAGTGTGCCTGAATTGGCGGCTTCTGTCATTGCTGCGGTCAAAAAAGAAAAAGCCATTTCATTAGGAAATCTGATTGGATCCAACATTTTCAACATTGCGTCGGTGTTGGGAATCACTTCTATCATTACAGAAATTCCAGTCATAGAACCACAAATATTGACAAGAGATATTTTTTGGATGCTTGGTTTTGCTGCAATTCTGTTTCCCTTTGCATTCGTTCCTAGAAAATTCGGCATCGATCGCTACGAAGGTGTCATCTTGTTCCTTGCCTATGTGTTCTTTATTTATACGGTTTTTTAGTGTTTGAGTGAGTTAGTCTTTTAGTTAGTGAGTGTTTGAGTCTTTGAGTTGGTGAGTGTTTGAGTAAGTGAGTTTTGTTAGTTGATAAGTTTTTGAGTCATGAACAAAAAAACAAATCAACAAACAAAAGAATTAACAAAAAGACAAACAGACAAATCAACAAAAAGACAAACAAATAAATCAACAACAAATCACAACAAAAAGAAAAAACCTAAAAACAACTGCAAAAAAAATAGCTTACAATTTCTCATAAGCTATTTTTCCATCTATTTAATTAATTATATAATTAGAATCCTGCAGATTTTACAGTCTTAATAATTCTTCCTGCAATTTTGTATGGATCACCGTTTGATGCTGGTCGTCTATCTTCCAACCAACCTTTCCATCCTTTTTCCACCGTAATAATAGGAATACGAATAGAAGCACCACGGTCAGAAATACCATAACTAAAATCATCAATAGAAGCAGTTTCGTGATCTCCTGTTAAACGCTGATCGTTAAACTCTCCATACACTGCAATATGTTCTTTCACAACAGGTCTGAACGCTTCACAAATTTGCTCATATATTTCTTGGCTTCCACATGTACGCAATGTTGTATTTGAGAAGTTTGCGTGCATACCAGAACCGTTCCAGTCCATATCTTTTCCAAGTGGTTTTGGGTGATACTCAATGTAGTATCCATATTTCTCCGTCAAACGATCTAACAAATAACGCGCTACCCAAATCTCATCACCAGCTTTCTTTGCTCCTTTGGCAAACAATTGAAATTCCCACTGTCCAGAAGCAACCTCTTGGTTAATTCCTTCAAAGTTCAATCCAGCATCAATACATAAATTTGCATGCTCTTCAACCAAGGCTCTTCCGTGTGTGTTTTTTCCACCAACAGAACAGTAATACATACCTTGTGGTGCAGGATATCCACCAATTGGGAATCCTAAAGGCAATTGTGTTTTGGTATCCATGATGAAATATTCTTGCTCAAATCCAAACCAGTAATCATTATCTTCATCTTCAATCGTTGCTCTACCATTTGATACGTGTGGCGTTCCGTCAGCATTTAAAACCTCTGTCATTACCAAATATCCATCTCTACGTGCAGGATCAGGGTAAATTGCTACAGGTTTCAATAAACAATCTGAAGACCCACCTTCTGCTTGTCGTGTAGAGGATCCGTCAAAAGACCAGATTGGACAATCTTCTAATTTTCCACTAAAATCATCTTCAATTTTAGTTTTACTTCTCATATTTTGCGTTGGAAAATATCCATCCAACCAGATGTACTCTAATTTAGATTTGCTCATAATAGTTGAAATTCAAATTAATAAATTCGAGGGCAAATATAATTTAATTTTAAAAACACCTATAAAAATTGAAGGTTAACTTTATGTAAATTATCAAATATTTATTAACAACCCCTATTTTTTTAGGGGTGTATTAATTTAAACCATAAAAAAGAGGTCAAAATTGATATATTTGCAAAAAAATAGAATACATCATGTCTACAATCCGATTTAATGCATTGCAAGAAACATTACACAGAAAACCTGTGGAAATTCACGAAAAAGGACGTCGCTCAGAAATATTTGCAGCCAATGTTTTTAACGAACATGCCATGCTACAACACTTGACAAAAGAAGCCTACAAAAGTGTAATGAATGCCATTGAATTTGGAACTAAAATCGATAGAAAATCTGCAGATCATATTTCTACAGGTATGAAAGAATGGGCCATCAGTAAAGGCGCTACACATTATACACATTGGTTTCAACCGTTAACAGGCGCTACTGCCGAAAAACACGATGCCTTTTTTGAAACGATTGGTAATGGACGCGCTATGGAAAAGTTTGATGGTGGACAATTGGTTCAGCAAGAGCCAGATGCCTCAAGCTTTCCAAATGGTGGTATCCGAAATACCTTTGAAGCACGCGGATATACAGCGTGGGATCCTACATCACCTGCATTTATTTACGGAACAACCTTGTGTATTCCAACCATATTTGTAGCGTATACAGGAGAAGCATTGGACAACAAAGCTCCTCTACTACGTGCATTACAAGCCGTAGATCATGCAGCAACAGCAGTGTGTAAATATTTTGATAAAAACGTCACCAAAGTGAATGCCTCTTTAGGTTGGGAACAAGAATATTTCCTGATTGATTCGGCTTTGGCTGCAGCGCGACCAGATATTACCCTTACGGGAAGAACCTTATTAGGACATTCTCCCGCCAAGGGACAACAACTAGACGATCATTATTTTGGCTCCATTCCGAACAGAGTAATGAATTTTATGCGCGATCTGGAAAACGAATGCATGTTATTAGGAATTCCTGTAAAAACGCGTCACAATGAAGTCGCGCCGAATCAATTTGAATTGGCACCTATTTTCGAAGAAGCCAATCTCGCGGTTGATCATAATTCTTTATTGATGGATGTGATGGAGAAAGTATCGCAGCGTCATCAGTTTAAAGTGTTGTTTCATGAAAAACCATTTGCAGGCATTAATGGCTCAGGAAAACATAACAATTGGTCGTTGGCAACCAATACAGGTGTCAATTTATTGAGTCCTGGGAAGACACCGATGAAGAACTTGCAATTTTTGACGTTTTTTGTTAATACTATTAAAGCAGTTCATGACAATGATGAATTGATTAGAGCCGCCATTGCCAGTGCCAGTAATGATCATCGATTGGGTGCCAATGAAGCACCGCCAGCCATTATTTCTGTGTTTATCGGGTCGCAATTATCAGCGGTTTTGGATGAATTGGAAAACGTAACTAAAGGCAAATTATCGCCACAAGAAAAAACAGACTTAAAACTCAATATTGTCGGCAAGATTCCAGAAATTTTATTAGACAATACAGATCGAAACCGTACGTCGCCGTTTGCCTTTACAGGAAATAAATTTGAATTGCGTGCCGTGGGTTCACAGTCCAATTGTGCAGGTCCGATGACCGTTTTAAATACAATCATCGCAAAGCAATTGAAAGATTTTAAAGTAGAAGTAGATGCACTTGTTGATGAAAAAGATTTAAAGAAAGACGAAGCCATTTTCAATATTTTACGTGAATACATCAAAGATTCTAAAAAAATACGTTTTGAAGGCAATGGATATGGAGAAGCTTGGGAAAAAGAAGCATCCGAGCGCGGTTTGAGCAATAACAAAACCACTCCGGAAGCACTGAAAGCACAAATTTCTGAAAAAGCCATTGCACTGTACGAAGAAATGAATGTAATGAGCAAAATTGAAGTAGAAGCGCGCCATGAAATTGAATTGGAAGAATATATTTTACGCATTCAGATAGAAAGTCGTGTATTAGGTGATATTGCCCGAAATCATGTGATTCCTACAGGAATTGGCTATCAAAATACGTTGATTGAAAATGTAAGTGGACTAAAAGAGATTTTTGGTAATGATTTTACAAAGATTGCTGCCGAACAAATAGATTTGATTGAGCGAATTTCAAACCATATTGCAGTCATTAACTCCAACGTAAGTGCCATGATTGAAGAACGCAAAAAAGCCAACAAACTAACTGGTCAGCAAGCTGCAGAAGCTTATTGTAATAACGTAAAACCGTATTTTGAACAAATTCGTTACCATTGTGATAAGTTAGAATTGTTGGTTGATGACAATCTGTGGCCGTTGGTGAAGTATAGAGAATTGTTGTTTACGAGATAGTATATTAGCATCGACTTTGCTTGTTAGATCGTACATTGTACTTTTAGCATGTTGCTATCGCTTGGCTTCTAGTAGATTAGTGAGTGAGTTTTGAAAGTGATTCACACATTAAAATAGTACGTCATGCTGAACTTGATTCAGCATCCTACAAATAGAGAGACAAGAACAAACAAATCAACAAAAAGACACACAATTGACACATCCACACAACATAAAAAGAACCAACTCCAAAGATGCAGACTTCATTCATTTAGTCAAAGAGCTAGATGCGTTTCTCAGTATTAAAAATGGAGAAAGTGATGCGTTTTACAGTCAATACAATGGTTTGGAAGATTTACATCATACTGTTGTGCTGTATGACGGGGAAGCTGCTATTGGTTGTGGTGCCATCAAGAAATATGATGAAAATACAGTTGAGGTCAAGCGCATGTATGTACGCAAACAATTGCAGGGAAACAATTACGGATTAACGATCTTAACAGCCTTGGAAACTTGGGCAAAAGAGTTGGGAAATACACGTTGCATTCTCGAAACTGGCACGATGCTGCCTGGCGCGATTCGATTTTACGAAAAACATCAGTATCAACGGATTCCTAATTATGATCAGTATGTTGGAGCTCCGGAGAGTGTGTGTTTTGAGAAGTTACTTTAGTTTTACTATGACAGTCAGATTTGCGGGAGCTGTAATAGTAGTAAATATATTTTCACTAAAATCACCTTCTGCTGTAAATGTGCCACTTAAGTTCATTCTTTTGTCATAAAATTTTTCAAGGGATCGTTCTAGGACACCTTCCATTTTCAGTCCCATTTTTAAATTATCCTTTTTGTCAATAATACTCTGAAAATTCAATTTGACACTAAAAATAGCGGTACGCTCATCATCTTTTTCAAAAACTTTTTTCAACACTAAACTACTCTCTGATAACTGTACATCTTGGATAGAACCGTAAGTTCGAAGTGTTTCTTTATTTAATAGTAAAGAATCTCCAATAGCCATCTTTTCAGGATATATAATGTCAAAC
>JBCCLS010000259.1:0-5534 GCA_039026835.1 Bacteroidota bacterium
ACGAAATTTACATAAAATCTCACGCATCACATAACAAATACTGTGTTTGTGTGGCGAACTATCATAAAAAATTACAATGGAAAAAATAGGAGAAGCGGACAAGCTGAAACAAAAAACAATTTGGACAACACTGATACTATATATAGAAGATTTTTTTGATACCATTTATGGAAAAGTGCTCACTATTTTTTGTCAAATTTTTGTAGGTGGATTGTTTATTTTTTCAGGATTTATCAAACTAAATGATCCTGTTGGTTTTTCATTTAAGCTCACCGATTATTTTGCAGAAGATGTATTAAATCTGCAATTTTTATCGCCATACGCATTATGGATGGCTGTCTTTTTAGTCATTTTGGAAGTGATTTTAGGTGTGATGATTTTACTGAGTTTGTTTAAAAAACCTGTATTGTGGAGTTTACTCGGATTGATTGTTTTCTTCACCTTTCTCACGTTTTACTCAGCATACTTTGACAAAGTAACAGATTGTGGCTGCTTTGGTGATTTTTGGAAATTGACACCTTGGGAAAGCTTCACAAAAGACATTATTTTACTAGTTGCCATCATCATTCTATTTTTAGGTATAAAACACATCAAACCTGTTTTTCCAAACAAAATCAATATTGGCATTGCTGCTGTCAGTTTACTTGCGTGTATATTTTTTGGAAGACATGTATTAAACCATCTGCCAGTATTCGACTTTAGACCGTATAAAATTGGCGCAAATATTATGGAAGGAATGGCTTATCCGCCAGATGCCAAGAAAGATGTGGTAGAATACACATGGATATTTGAAGTGAATGGAGAAGACAAAGAAATTGTTACCCAAAGTGCCAGCTATCCCAATGTGGAAGGCGGAACCTATAAAAGTGTAACCAGTGAAATTGTGGAAGAAGGCTACGAACCGCCAATTCACGATTTTTATATTGAAAATGAGGAAGAAGGGAATGTAACGGAAACCATGTTGGAAGAAGAAAAACTCATTATGGTCATTATCTATAGTTTGGATAAAGCAGAAGAAGCTGGTTTTGCAAAAGTAAAAACCTTTACCGATCGTGCTATTGAAGCAGGATATAAAGTCATTGGTTTGTCAGCGGCCGATCCGCAAAACTTAGCAGATTTGTCAGCGATAATGCAGTTTAATTTTGACTTTTATCAAACAGATGAAACGGCTTTAAAAACGACTGTGCGCTCCAATCCTGGAATTTTGAAAGTGGAAAAAGGAACCATTACTGGGAAAGCACATTTCAACGATTTTGATTCTGTAAAACTGTAAATACAATTCTTGGGAAGATACATTCTACATAAAATCGGATATGCTTTTTTGACGCTTTTTGGTGTAGTGACTGTGATTTTTTTCTTGTTCAATATTCTCCCTGGCGATCCTGCCAAAATGATGTTGGGACAAAACCAGTCAGAAGCCCAAATTGCAGTGGTAAAAAAGAAATATGGTTTTGACAAACCTGTACTCACACAATATGCATATTATCTCAACGATTTATTGCCTATTTCTTTTCACTCCACTCAAAAAGACGATTACACCTATCTATCCAAAAATAAATACAGTGCAGTTTCACTATTTACCATAGGAAATACGACGACAGTTTTAAAATTTCCGTATTTGCGTGAATCGTTTCAAAAATCAGGAAAAACGGTGGCACAAGTCATCAAAGAAACCTTGCCAAATACCATTGTGTTAGCAGTTGCCGCGATTAGTATTGCGATGCTGTTGGGCATCATTTTTGGAATCATTTCAGCCTTGTATAAAGATACTTTTTTGGATAAAATTATTCAAATTGTCAGTACGTTGGGTATGAGTGTGCCATCATTTTTTAGCGCGATACTTTTTGCGTGGATTTTTGGTTTTTTATTGCATGAATTTACCAACTTAAATATGACAGGAAGCTTGTATGAAGTTGATGATTTTGGTGAGTCGATCAGCATTCGCTGGAAAAATCTCATCTTACCCGCAATAGTTCTGGGCATTCGTCCGTTAGCAGTGGTCATTCAACTCATGCGAAATTCGTTACTCGAAGTATTCAATCAGGATTACATTCGTACTGCCAGAGCCAAAGGATTGAGTGAATTTCAAATCATAAAAAATCATGCAGTCAAAAATGCGTTAAACCCTGTAATTACGGCAATTTCAGGTTGGTTTGCTTCCATGCTTGCAGGCGCTGTTTTTGTAGAATATATTTTTGGTTGGAACGGACTTGGAAAAGAAATTGTAGATGCGTTGAACAGTCAAGATTTGCCAATCATCATGGGCTCCGTGTTAATCATTGCGTCCATGTTTATCATTATCAATATATTAGTAGATGTAATTTACGGTTGGCTCGACCCAAAAATTAGATCTTAATCAAAACAATGTACACACACAACTTACATGAAAAAAGCTAGATTCCTTTTGATCAGTATCAGTATCTTCTGTTTGGTATGTTCATGTACTAACAATCGTTCAAACTCATCTATGGAATCAGTAACACCGCTTGAAAAAATACTGCCAATTGGGACACCTATCCGAATTCTTATCGATAAAAGCGACTATACACTTTCTATTATTGCGGCTGATACTTTGGTAAAAAAATATGATGTTGTTTTTGGAGGAAATCCTGTAGATGACAAAGAAAAAGAAGGCGATAAGCGCACACCGGAAGGCGAATTCGGAGTTCGCAATTTATATCCGCATAAAAAATGGTCAAAATTTATTTGGATCGATTACCCAAATGAAGATTCTTGGCGAAAATTCAACGAACGAAAAGCTGCTGGCATCATCAAAGAAGGTGAAACCATTGGTGGCGAGGTGGGAATTCACGGCGTGCCCGAAGGAATGGATCATTTAATTGATGAAAAGCAAAACTGGACCCTGGGTTGTATTTCTATGAAAAATAAAGATGTAGATGAACTTTTTGCATATGTTACGAAACAAACAAAAATTACGATTCAAAAATAGTGTAAAGGCTATCATTTCAGCGTTGACAATTGTTTTTCTCTTGATCGGCTGTCAAAAAGAAATTCTTACTGTATTTCCACAAGAAGCATTGCAAGAAAACATGCGTACAATCAATGGAGAGAATAGTACTTTTGAAGACATTTTACAAAAACACAAAGGAGAAACTATTTTTATAGATATCTGGGCGTCATGGTGTCGCGATTGTTTGGTAGGAATTCCGGGCATCAAAGAAATTCAAAAAAATAATCCACAATTAACATACCTATTTCTATCTTTAGACCGAAATGAAGCGCAGTGGAAAAAAGCAATTGAAAAATATGCACTTTTAGGAGAACATTACTATGTAAAATCAGGAATGCGCGGTACCTTTGGCACTTCTATTGGACTCGATTGGATTCCGCGATACATGGTGGTCAATCCTGATGGAAGTATCAAACTTTTTGAAGCTATCGAAACTGATGATGTCGCTTTGTTAGAAGCATTAAAATAACATATAAAGAAAAATACACAATGAGACGTAAAATAGTTGCAGGAAACTGGAAAATGAACAACGATCTTTCTGAAACGGAAGCCTTACTGAATGATTTAATTGCGCAAGTGCCCAATACAGATGTCAATGTTATGGTGGCGCCTACATTTGTCAATCTTTTTCAAGCATTCAATGTGTTGAAAGAGCACAATGTAGAAGTCATTGCACAAAATATGCATCAAGAAGCCAAAGGTGCGTATACAGGAGAAATTTCAGCAAATATGCTAAAAAGTGTAGGTGTTACTACTGTAATTCTAGGACACAGCGAACGCAGAGCGTATTTTGGGGAAAATGATGAATTGTTAGCGAAAAAAGTAGATACTGCTTTGGCAAATGAAATGCAAGTTGTGTTCTGTTTTGGGGAAGAATTGGAAGACCGAAAAGCAGGAAATCATTTTTCTGTCGTAGAAAGTCAGTTAAAAAATGCCTTATTTCATTTAGAAGCTTCTCACTGGAATCACATTATTTTGGCGTACGAACCTGTTTGGGCCATTGGAACAGGAGAAACGGCTTCGCCTGAACAAGCTCAAGAAATGCATGCGTTTATTCGTAAAACTATTATTGATAAGTTTGGTGTTGAGGTAGGTAATGGACTTTCTATTTTATACGGAGGAAGTGTAAAACCTGCCAATGCTGCGGAAATTTTTGCCAAAGAAGATGTGGATGGCGGATTGATTGGTGGCGCTTCGTTAAAAGCTGCTGATTTTACAGCGATCATAAACGCATTCTAAATTATGTCGACTACATACATTGGATACACATTTACGGTGTTGCCCGTACAACCTGCTACTGAAATTTTAATTGCAGAATTGGGTTTTGCTGGTTTTGAAAGCTTTGTAGAAAATGAAGATGGTGTCAACGCCTACATTCAAAAAGACGATTGGCATGAAGGTATTTTGGAAGATATTCAAATTTTGCACAATACAAACTTCAACATCACTTTCCAAAAAGAAGAAATTGCACAAGTCAACTGGAATGAAGAGTGGGAAAAGAATTTTGAACCTATTGAAGTTGATGGACGATGTGTAGTCCGTGCGCCATTTCATGAAGCAACTGCTGTGGAATATGAAATTATCATTGAACCCAAAATGAGTTTTGGTACAGGTCACCACGAAACGACACACATGATGTTGCAACACATTCTTATTACTGATGTAACTGATAAAAAAGTATTGGATATGGGTTGCGGTACTGGCGTATTGGCAATTTTAGCAGAAATGAAAGGTGCCAAACCTATTGATGCCATTGATATTGATAATTGGTGTTACCTAAATTCGCTTGAAAATGTTGAGCGCAATGATTGTCAACAAATAGCTGTCTATGAAGGTGATGTGTCTTTATTGGAGGATAAAAACTATGATATCATCATTGCAAATATCAACAGAAACATTCTTTTAAATGACATCCATCAATATGCTACGTGTTTGAATGAGAACGGTATATTATTTTTGAGTGGGTTTTACACAGAAGATATTCCGATAATTACTAAAGAATGTGAAAAAAACAAGTTAAAATTTGCAGACAAACTCGAAAAAAACAATTGGGTATCGTTAAAATTCGTAAATTAGTACTAAAATATTGGATATGAGTACACAAGAAAAAATTAAGGAAGAATTACTCACCTTAGAAGATGTACAGCAGAATAATGAGATTGTGTTATACAATGATGATGTAAACACATTTGATCATGTGATTGAAACCCTTATCTACGCATGTGATCATACCGCAGAGCAAGCAGAGCAATGTTCTATTATTGTACATTATAAAGGAAAATGTACGGTAAAGACAGGAGAGTATGAAGATTTAAAACCGCGATGCAGTAAGTTATTAGAAGCTGGGCTTTCAGCGGAAATCATATAGAAAAACAAAGAATTTACATACAAAACATTGAAACAGACGCTTTTAGGAGCGTCTGTTTTTTTTGAATAATATTTAACAAAACTCAGATAATCTGTTAATAGTTTAAGTATAATTAATCATTTTAACATTTTATTAGGAATTTTTCAACAAAAGTCATAATTTAGTGTCGTGTTAAAAATCGCTCCAAACAATTAT